>CAYVAP010000523.1:0-4081 GCA_964449365.1 uncultured Bacteroidia bacterium | reverse complement strand
GGTAAAGGTGGCAAAAGAGGCGTTGATGTTTCCGGGTAGGGTAATAGGAGTAGGCAAAAAGGAGAAACCTGCGTTGGGCACCGGGCTGTTGTTGACATAGATACGGGTCAAGCGATTGCCGCCTGAGATACCCGAGAGGGCGATGTCGAGGTCGTTGTCATTGTCGATGTCGACTAAGTCGACGTCTCCTTCGCGAATACCGGGCAGGCTAAATCCTGTCGCCTCGACGAAGCCAGTGCCGCCCCCGGCCGCCTGATTCAAGAAAAGATAGCTCTGCTCGGTGGTGCCATCAAACCCTACCACGACCAGGTCGAGGTCGCCGTCGTTGTCGAGATCGCCCCAGGCGAGGTCGCCATTGCTCAGCCCCACCGGAATGGGCGCAAACTGACTGGTGGTTTGGTCGGCGAAACTCGAAACCAATGAGCCACCGCTCACCACGGTGAAGCTTTGCTCTGGCGTGAAGAGCGACCCTTCGAAATTGGCTCCCACGGCCTGCACCCCCCAGTAATAGGTGCCTGGCGCCAGATCCGTGATGGCCACACCCAGTTGGTGGATGGGGCCATCCTGGGCGGTGCGGCGCTGCCCGGTGGTCAAGTTGGCTAGAGGCGAAACGACATCCACCCCTCCGGGATTGGTGCCGATGTAGACAGCGTAGCTTAGCCCATCGGCTAGCGAAGCCGATAGACCAGCGGGCGGGCTCCAAGAGATAAAAATGCTGCTTCCTGCTCCGGCGGCCGTGGCGTTGGCGGGCTGTGGCAGGTTGATCGCCGAGGTGGAAAGGTCATTTTGAAACAGCGTGGTGGTGTTGCCAGAGGGCAAGCTTTCGTTGCCAGAGGCGATCAGGTCCAGCCGCCCATCGAGGTTGTAGTCGCCCAGGGCGAGGCGGGCTCCACTGCCTAGATCTGCCAGGTCGTTGGAGGCCGTGTTGCTTTTGATGAAGCCGCCGCCCTGATCGTTGAAGTACACCTCCACCCGACGATCGCTGCTGCTGGGGCCATCGTTTCCGGCCAAGATCAGGTCGCGCCAACCGTCGTTGTCGCAATCGCCAATCACCACCTGCCCCGCCCGAATGCCTTCGGGCTCGAAGCTCAAGGCACTGAATCCTGCCAATCCCTCATTGCGATAAATGATGGTGCGAGCATCGCTGGTGCCATTTTCTTCGCCCCAGACAAACACGTCCAAATCGCCGTCGTGGTCGTAGTCGGCCCAGGTAGCGCCGCCCCCATGTAGCCCCATGAAGTTGGGATTGTCCAAGGAAAACTGCCCGGAGGAAGTTTTGCGTAAAATGCGGAAGACCCCGTTGCTGCCATTGACCACCGGAATACCCGATAGCAGCAGGTCCGGGTTGCCATCCTGATCATAGTCGCCCCATTCGATCCAGGCCGCTTCGACCCCATTGGTAGCGTTGTAATCCAGGCTCAGGGCGTTTCCTCCTTGGTTTTGATACAGGCGAATGCGGTTGCTGCCGCCATTGCGCCCCACTAGGGCCAGGTCTTGAAAGCCGTCGTTGTTGTAGTCGGCAATATCCACCGCGCTCAAAGCAAACCCACTCGCGATCAGCGGGGTGGAGAAGCTGTTGCTGGCGCTGAGCGTACCGCTAATGGGATCGTAGAGGTACACTCGCGTGAAGGCCGTCGACGTACGGCTGGTAACCGCTAGGTCGGGATAGCCGTCATGGTTGAGGTCTCCCACCGAGGCATCGACCCGGGTGGAAATGGCTGGGTTGAGGGGAATGGTCTGGGTATAGGCCCCCGCTCCGCTATCGTAGCGGTACACCTCTGATTGGGTGCCACCCGAAGCAGGATCGCCGTTGAGAAAAAGATCTAGATTGCCATCTTGATCAAAATCAGCCCAGAGCAAATCACCGCCCCCCACCCCCAAGGGGGCCCCCGAAGCAGGAAATTGAGTAGTGGTTTGATCGCTAAAAACCTGGGCTCGCAGAGAAGGAAGCCAGTTTCCGCCGAGCAAAAGTAGGGTCATGCAAAAGAAAATCCGTTTGTTCATGGTGCTAATGATAGCCGTGAGGCGTGGGCCAGAAATCAGACGAGAGGGAGTCATAGCAGAAGAAGAAAGGGTGAAGGCACGGAGTCGCTTGCCATACTAACGACTGGGACAGGCCACTGGGATGGATTGGATTTGGATTTTTTGCCGCGTCAATATTCCTACGAGCCAAGCAAGTTTAATCCATATCCTCCGGACTTGGCAGTATGCGAAAAACCAAAAAGAGGACGTAGCCTGTGGCGGCGGCTACCGGCGGGGCGACTTTCATCCAGAGGGGGTAGCGATTGTCTACCGTAAAATAAGGACTGAAGCCGTAGCTGCGGCGAGGCTGCTGGCCGGTGAGGCGAATGCGATACCCCTCTCCGAGGGGGAGTTTGGGGGGGATGCGCCAGGCATAATCGCCGCGCCCCTTGACCCGGTCGATGGTCTGGATGAACTCTTCGTAGCGAAACAGGTCGATCTTGAGCGAGTCGAGGGTGCTGTTTTGGCCGTACCAAGTAAACTCGATGCCCTTGGCCCGGCGGACCGTGCTGCCATTTTCTGGGCCGAGGAAAGAAAAGTTGGGCAACGCCCGTACCTGAAACCGCACCGTGCCGCGGTAGCGGTCCCACTCGCGATAGGCTGCCCATCGCAGGCGATAGATTCCAGGCTGGATGCTATCACCTACTGCTCCTTCGACTTGGTCGAGGGCCGTGGTATCCGTACCCGTGATGGCATAAAGCCCCACCTGATAAGAGCGACCGGCTACTGAATCGATGAGCTCATAGCGAATGACCACGCTGTCGGGGAGCACATTGGTTTCCAAAATGCGCAGACTTTGCGCATAAGAGGCAGGAAACAGGCATAGAAAAAGCAGAAACGGGAGTAACAAATGCCTCATGTGGCAACATTTAAATCTGAATAGTTAACATCTCATCTCACAAAAATCGTCCCAAATGTCGAAAAGGGTTCCTTCTGTGGGCCATAAGAGGCTCACAGCTGTACCCAGTGTTGTTTTGTTTCTCTGTTATCTATCCCCACTGCTTAAACGTAGGTTTATATTGGCTATTTTACAGAACAAAGGATAGTTTCAACCTTTCAAGTAGTACATCAGTCATGCAGGATTTGGCTCATTCTGGCGCAGGGCCATTGCTGCCATGCGAATAGTTACGTCGGCATAATTACCTTCCCCGGCATTATGCCAACGAAAATTTGCTGTTATCTTTGAGAGGCCAAATGGTGAAAGCGTTAGGCTTTCACCCGCACAAGTTACGTTTCCTCTGCCTTGTCTCAAGTCGCCGAAATCATCTTGCCCCTGGCGGTGCGCTCCAACTTCGACTACCGCCTCAAGCCCAGCCAAATCGATCAGGTAGCCCCTGGTATGCGGGTGCTGGTCAACTTTGGCAAGCGGCGCATCTATACTGGGTTGGTGCGGCGGCTCAAGCCTCCCGAGCGCAATCTGCCCGCTGATCGGCTCAAATTCGTCGAGGCCGTACTGGACGCCGAGCCCCTGGTGCCGACGGCGTTGATGGATCTCTTCGATTGGATCGCCTTTTACTACTGCTGCACACCGGGCGAAGTCTTCAAAGCGGCCCTGCCAGCCGGACTCAAGCCCGAGAGCGCCCTACGCGTAGAAATGGTGGATGGACTCGACTGGCAACAGCTATCGCTGGGCGACAAGGAGTTTCTGCTATTGGAAGCCCTCAGCATTCAGCCTGTGCTCACCCTGCCCGAGATCGTCAACATTTGGGACATCGCCTCGCTGCAGCCTCGCCTCCAAGCCATGGAGGCCCGCGGCCTGATTCGCACCTTTCAGCAGGTAGAGGAAAAATACAAGCCAAAATACAAGACTTATTTACGTCTGGCACCGGCCTTTCATGCGGAAGCCAAACTCCGCGAAGCCTTCGATGCCCTTGATCGCGCCAATGCTCCGGCGCAGGAAAACCTCTTTATGCGGGTGGTGCAAGCCTTTTATCAAGACGCATTGTTGCCCCAGGCCGATACCCTCAAGGAGCTAGCACTAGGCTCGGGCATCGCCAAAGCGCTGGTGCAAAAGGGCTACGTGGTGCAGGAGGACATCCAGGTAGACTGCCTCGACCTG
>CAYVAP010000522.1:0-4093 GCA_964449365.1 uncultured Bacteroidia bacterium | reverse complement strand
GAAAAGCCTCCGCCCCAGCTTGGTAGCTTTTTTGACCATGTAAAAAGCAAAGCCCCCGGTAGTGCTGCACCCGCACCTGGAGCTTGGTGGTCAGGTTGGTAATGAGGCTGTTGCGTACCACTGGTTCGTCGCCCGCTTCTTGTTGGTAGTCTTCAGCCAGGCTGTCGAGGGTCGGCAAGGCCTGGGCGTGCTTGCCCAAGTGTACGCGCACCCGCGCATATTCGCAGGCAAACCACGGATTGGCCGCGTGCTCGTAGTAAAGCTGAGCACTGACTTGCAGCGCCTTGGCCTCGTCGCGGGCGCTAGGCTCCAGGTAGATGTAGCTCAGGTAGTACATCGCCTCGATACGGGTGAAATTGGGCTCGGCAATGGCACGTTCTAGCTCTTGCACCCCCAAAGCGGCATCGCCATTGGGAAAGAAAACCATAAAGGGGCGCACGTAGAAATGATCCTTGGGATAGGTCTCGGCGTAGTAGTGGTAGATGCCCGCCGCGAAAAAAAACTCCGGGCTTTGGGCAGTGTACTTCAAGCAATCACTGAGATAGGGCAGGGCCTTGCGCCCTCGGTTGGCCGCCGCTAGCCACTCTTGGCGCAGAGTAGCCAGACGAGCATGCAGGGCATGGCCCATGTAGCCGAAAAAGGTGTATTCCAACTGATGTGGAGAATCTGCAAGGTGCTCATCGTTGAGCGACAGGCAGAGCCTCGCCGTCGAGTCGATGAACCCGTGGTAGTAGGTGGTGGTGGAAATGTAACTCTGCCACCAGCGATTGGTGGCCATGAGAAACAGCGGGGCCGGGTGGGCAGGATAATCCTCCCTCAGGCTGGCAAAAACCTCATGCGCTTGCTCAAAAGCCGCGTCATAGGTGAGGTCTAGCCCCACGGCGGCCCGCTCACGAAATTCGACATCGTCAAAAACCTGCGTGCGCCCTGCCAAGGGCGGAATCAGCAGACTGACCCACGCGATTAATTGAATCCACCTCACTGGCATTTTTGCAACCTTTTGATTATCTTAACGAAAACAAAGTTATCAGTCATTCAGTGTGAAAAAAATGAAAACAAACTGGTTATTACGCTCCTACCTACAAATGCCCCTGTGGGGCAAGATTGCTACGCCTCTAGTGGCCCTGTTTTTGTTCGTCTCAGTACTCAAGGCCGTCAAGTGGGCCTTTTGGTTAGGCATCATCGGCCTGCTAGCCTACGTAGGGGCTAGCGCGTTCTTGTATTTCAAGGACAAAAACAAGCCCTGATACCCCTGCGTAGCAGAAAATGAACTCGTCCCGGCCCGTGGCTTCGTGCCTCGGGCTGGGATCGTTATTTTTGCCAAAGCCGACCCCCTCCCTATGGCTGGCGAGGCACCCCTCCCTATGGCTGGCGAGGCACTCTGTGCCGAAGCCGAAATCTGATGCAAAAAATCGAAGCTGTACCTTATCTTTGGTGGCCCTGCCAGACCAATTGCGCCACTGATGCACCACTTCACTTCCCTCGCCGACGTCGACGACCTGCCTGCTTTGGTAGCTGCGGCTGCCCGCTGTAAAGCTGATCCCCTGGCTCAGGCCCAACTAGGCCAGAGCAAAACCCTGGGCTTGATCTTTTTCAACCCCAGCCTGCGCACCCGGCTCAGCACCCAGCGGGCCGCCCACAACTTGGGCCTCAATGTGATCGTGATGAATATCGGTAAAGAAGGCTGGAGCCTCGAGTTTCGTGACGGTGCCGTGATGGATGGCGGTACGGCTGAGCATGTCAAGGATGCCGCTGCGGTGATGGGGCGCTACTGCGAGATTCTGGGGGTAAGAACCTTCGCTGGGCTGAGCGACCGCGAAGCGGACTACCGCGAAGATCTCCTGGAAGCCTTCAAGCGCTACGCCGGGGTGCCGCTGCTCAGCTTGGAATCTGCCACGCGCCATCCTTTGCAGTCGCTCGCCGATGTGCTGACCATCATGGAGCACAAGGTAGTCGAGCGTCCCAAGGTGGTGCTGACCTGGGCTCCCCATCCGCGGGCCTTGCCGCAGGCGGTAGCCAACAGCTTCGTGGAGTGGATGCAGGCCATCGCCTGCGACTTAGTGGTGGCGCATCCCGAGGGATACGACCTGGCCGATACCTTTGCCGCCCAGGCCACCATTACCCATGATCAGGCGGAGGCGCTGGCCGAGGCCGATTTCGTTTACGCCAAAAACTGGTCTTCCTATCAGCACTACGGTCAAATCTTGCATCAAGATCGTGCCTGGACCCTCACCCCCCATAAAATGGCTCTGACCAAGCAGGCGAAATTCATGCACTGCCTGCCCGTGCGCCGCAACGTGGTGGTGACCGATGCGGTGATCGATAGCCCGGCTTCGCTGGTGTTGGAACAGGCGGAAAATCGCATTTATGCTGCGCAGGCGGTGCTGACGGCTCAGTTGACGGCTCTTTGAATGGGGAACAATGTGGGGGGTAGGCGGTTTTTGAGAAGAGAATAGGAGAACATAAAAGGGAAACCCTTAGACCTCCGCTAGAGTGGCACTTTGTACCTCACCTCCACCCATGGCCCTATTGCAATTCACTTCCCAAGGCATTTACTGCGAACAAGCCGACGTATACATCGATCCATGGCGACCGGTGAAGCGGGCCTTGATCACCCACGCTCATGCCGATCATTCGCGTTGGGGGATGCAGCATTATCTAGCTCATCATGACAGCCTGCCCATCATGCGGCTGCGGCTGGGCCAAGATATCAGCGCCCAAGGGGTGGCCTACGGGGAAGTAACCACCATCAACGGAGTGGACATCAGCTTTCACCCGGCGGGGCATATCATTGGCTCGGCCCAGATCCGGCTGAGCTACCGGGGCGAAACCTGGGTGGTTTCGGGTGACTACAAGGTAGAACCCGATGACCTGACGCCAGCCTTTGAACCCATCGCTTGCCAGCACTTCATCACCGAGTCCACTTTTGGGTTGCCCATCTACCGCTGGCGCCCGCAAGCAGAGGTGATCGGGGAAATCAACCAATGGTGGGCCGCCAACGCTGCGGAGGGCAAAGCCAGTCTCATCGCCGCGTATTCGCTGGGCAAGGCGCAGCGTATCTTGCAGCACGTCGACCACGAGATCGGGCCGGTCTTTACCCACGGCGCGGTAGAGAATACCAACCAGGCCTTTCGTGAGCATGGCCTCGACCTCAAGCCCAGCACCCGGGTGCGCAGCCAGGGCGAAGACAAGCACACCAAAAAGGATTTTCGGCAGGCGCTGATCATCGCTCCGCCCGGTGCCATCGGCTCGAGCTGGAGCCGCAAATTTCAGCCCTTTTCGCTCGGTATCGCCTCCGGGTGGATGAGCCTGCGGGGTGCCCGTCGGCGCCGGGCGGCAGATCGGGGCTTCGTCCTCTCCGACCACGCCGATTGGGACGACCTCAACTGGACCATCCGTGCAACTGGGGCAGAGCACATTTACGTTACCCACGGCTACACTGACATCTATAGCAAGTGGCTGCGCGAATGTGGCTACGACGCCCAAGTGGTAGAGACCCTTTTTGCAGGCGAAGGCGAAGACACCGAAGAGGGCAAACTGGAAGCGCAGGTGGAGGGGTGAGGTACCCCGGTAGCATGGAGCGAAGCGCCAACCTGTCAAGCCCATGCAAAAAAGCTCACCATCCTCAGGATGGCGGGCTTTTTTTGCTTACCGTTACCGGACCATCGCCTGCTCGGAGTCAGATCAGCATTCGAGTGGGATCTTCCAGCAGTTGCTTGAGAGTCTGGAGGAAGGCCGCTCCCATGGCCCCATCGACCACGCGGTGGTCGCAGGAGAGGGTTACCTTCATGATTTTGCCTGGCACCACCGCGCCCTCTTTGACCACGGGCTTGTCGATGATGCCTCCGATAGCCAAGATACAAGCGTCGGGTGGATTGATAATGGCGGTGAATTCATCCACGCCAAACATGCCCAGGTTGGAGACGGTAAAGGTATTGCCTTCCCACTCCTGAGGTTGCAGCTCGCGGTTGCGGGCCTTGCCAGCCAGGGTTTTGGACTCATGGGCGATGGTGGAGAGGCCCTTGGTATCGGCAAAGCGAATGACGGGGACCAAGAGCCCTTCGTCTACTGCCACGGCCATCCCGATATGGAT
>CAYVAP010000521.1:0-4096 GCA_964449365.1 uncultured Bacteroidia bacterium | reverse complement strand
GGCAGAAAATGAGCTCGACCTCAACCTGTCCTGGATTCACTCCGAAGATATCAACAAGGAAAACGCCGAGCGCCTGCTAGGTGAAGCCAATGGGATTTTGGTCGCGCCGGGTTTTGGGGAGCGTGGTGTAGATGGCAAAATCATTGCCGTGCGCTTTGCCCGCGAGCAAACCATCCCTTTCTTGGGTATATGCCTGGGTATGCAGATCGCCATGGTCGAATTTGCCCGCCACGTGATCGGCTGGGAAGATGCTCACAGCACGGAGTTTTCGCCCACGACGACCCACCCCGTGATCGACCTGATGCAAGAGCAAAAGGCGGTACAGCAAATGGGGGGCTCCATGCGATTGGGGGCTTATGAATGTGTCATCAAACGCAACTCGCTGGCCCATGCCGCCTATCAAAAGACGCGGATCAGCGAGCGACACCGACATCGCTGGGAATTCAACAGCCAGTTTCGGGCAGATTTTGAGCAGCACGGCTTGCAGATGACGGGCGAAAATCCCGAGACGGAACTGGTAGAGATGGTGGAGCTGAAAAATCATCCCTTTTTCATGGGGGTGCAATTTCACCCTGAGTACAAAAGTACCGTAGAAAATCCGCATCCCATTTTCCTGGCCTTTGTCAATGCCGCTTACGCCGAGCGTGTCAAAGGGCAAAAAAGCAGGCGCAACCAAGAGGTCACCGATACCGAATAAGCCTTACGGCAACGACTTCGCAAGATTAAAAATGACTCGCTTACCTATCATGCTGCTGCTCGGGTTCCTGGCCCTGCACATGGGCTGTCGCCCCGATCCGATCGGCCCTAGTGCTGCGTGTACCCCGGGCTATCCTTTCCCTCTCAATCCCGATCACCCCAAGCGGGCGGCCATCGACAGGGTGCTAAACCGCTATGTTGCACGGGGCATCCCGGGTGCCACCGTGCTGATCAGCGACGACGATGGCTTTTGGGTGGCCAGTGCCGGCTATGCCAGCCTGGAAGATCGAGTACCCATGCAGCCCTGCCACCTCAACAAATTAGGCAGCATCACCAAGCTGATGATGGGCACCCTGGCCTGGCAGTTGATTCAAGCAGGACAATTGGAACTAAACGCCCCCATCAGCCGCTACATTCCCGAAACTGCCGAGGGGATCGAGTACGGGGAGCAGATTACCCTGGGTATGCTCCTCAATCACACCGCAGGGGTCTACGATATCGCGGGCGATCTCGGCTACAACCTTGCCGTGATCAATGACTTCACGAAGTCTTGGCGCGCCGAGGAGATCTTGAGCTACATCGAAGACAAGCCCGCCAGGCACGCGCCGGGCGATTCGCTGCTCTACTCCAATAGCCACACCCTGCTGCTGACCATGTGTATCGAGGCTGCGACCGGCAGGCAACACGGGGAATTGTTGCGAGAGCGCATCTTCGAGCCGCTGGGCATGGATCATACGGTGTACTACCAGTTCGAGCAAGATTTTCCCTTCGACAATGTCGCCCAGGGCTATCTCGACTTTCACAACGACGGTGGCAGCATCCAAAATCTCTCGACCCTTAACCCTGGCAACGAAGGGTTTACAGGGGTCTACTCTACGGTAACGGATCTCTATCGCTTGATGAATGCGCTGCTGCGAGAGAAAACCCTGACCACACCAGATAACCTCGACTTCATTTTCAGCACCAAGCGCTCAGCCGCAGGACAGGAGTGGCTCTCTAGCTTTGGAGCCATTCACGATGAATACCGCGATGTGATCAGCGACCCCGACATCCGCGCGTATGGCCACGCCGGCGGCGACATCGGCTATTCCGCTGCCCTCAACTACTTCCCTCACCATAATACCATTTTTGCGGCCACCTTCAATTACGGGACGCTCTTTCCTTCTGATCTGGGAGACATACTGGGCGCGATGCGTGCAGATTTAGTGCGGATCATGGCAGAGTGAGTGGATCGGGAGTAAGACGGAGGGCATAGAAGATATGCGGGGCCTAGAGATTCTCAGTGCGTGGGCGCTTTTCTCTAGGCTTACTTTCTCCACCCCTCACTATCTCGCACCAAGTGAAAAAAGCTCTCCACGTCGATGTTGGAGCCGCAAACCACGATCCCCACGCGCTGTCCGCGCAGTTCTTCGCGCAGGGGACCCAGTAGAGCAGCCAAAGACGCGGCCCCGGCAGGTTCGGCGGCGAGTTTGGTTTCGGTGAACATCAGACGCATGGTATTGCGCAGCATGGGGTCGTCGACCAGCACGATACGCTCCACAAATTGGTGGCACAGCCCAAAGCTGTAGGGCATGGCAAAGGGGGCTCCCAGGCTGTCGGCCACGGTGCGTACCGAAGGAATGCGCTCAGGCTTGCCGCGAGCAAAACTGCGCGACATGCTGTCGGCTCCGGTGGGTTCTACCCCGAAGATCCGCACTCGTGGGTTAAACTGCTTGATGGCCGCCGACATGCCAGCGGCTAAGCCTCCGCCCCCGATGGGGATGATCACCGCGTCGAGGTCAGGCACTTGCTCGATGAACTCTAGCCCAGCTGTGGCGGTACCTGCTGCTGTTTGGGGGCCTTCGAAAGGGTGTACGAAGGTGCGGCCTTCTTCTTGCCGAATACGCTCCACCTCCTCGAAAGCAATAGAGACATCGTTTACGATCACCACTTCGGTGTCCAGCTCGCGACAACGCTGCATCCGGTAGGGGTTGGCACTCTTGGGCATCACCACTTTAGCCGAGGTTTGTAGCACCTTGGCTGCGTAGCTTACCGCGATGGCGTGATTGCCTGCACTGACAGCCGTTACTCCCTTGGCCAGGGCCTCGGTCGACATATCGAACATTTGCATCAAAGCTCCTCGCGGCTTGAAGCTCCCGCCGTATTGCAGTAGCTCCAACTTGAGGTAGACGGCGCTCTCGCCCAGCAGGCGATCTTTTTCTCGTGAGCGCCACTGGATCACTGGGGTGGTCAGGACTAGATCGCCCAGGCGTTGCCTGGCATCGCGGATGATTTCAAGGGTGGGGGCTACAGGTTCGGTGGTAGACATGCGTCGGATATTGGTCGGCAAGATATAAAATGATGGGTGTCTGTGCCTAATGAGAAGCTAAAGAGAAGGGAAAAGTGATGTACAGAAAGAGGTAGTTTTATTATAATGAATTAAAATATTACACCGTTATAGAGCTTGGAGCATATACCGCGCAAAATACAACTGACTCGTCACTGAGATGCGCGTGGGGCTTGGCTAACCGATACGTTGTCCCGTTGTGTCTCTGAGGCAGCGGTTGTCTTGGTTGCGCGCAGATTTCGGGAGTTTTGTAGAAAAGTGCCTCGATCTGGGGCTTTGCTAGCCGATACGTTGTCTGGTTGTGTCTCTGAGGTAGCGGGTTTCGCGAGTTAAAGGCTCGAAGACCATTTTTTAAAATCGTTATAAAATATTACACTGTTATTAGAAAAAAATGACTATCACTACGGAGAACAAAGAATAAAAAGGGACCGAAAGCTACCGGCATAGCCGTAAAGCGCGAGTGGGCGAAACGAGGCAGCTCAACAAAAAAACAGCCCAAGAGTAAACTCCCGGGCTGTCAGTCAGTGTGATGATGCGGTCAGCTTTTAGTTTTCAGTCTTTGCGAGATCGATCGCCTCGAAGATGGGTCCACTCACACCCATGCTACTAAAGCCACCGTCGTGGTAGAGGTTTTGCATGGTCACCCGGCGAGTATAATCCGAGAACATCATCACCACGTAGTGGGCGCAATCGTCTGCGGTAGCATTGCCTAGGGGAGACATTTTTTCGCTGTAGGCCAGCATTTTATCGAAGCCACCAATGCCCGTACCGGCCGTGGTTGGGGTAGGGGACTGCGAGATGGTATTTACCCGGACATTTTTATGTACGCCATAGTGGTAACCAAAACTGCGCGCAATCGACTCCAGCAGGGCTTTGGCGTCGGCCATGTCGCTGTAATCGCTAAAGATGCGCTGCGCTGCAATGTAGGTCAGCGCTAAGATGGAGCCCCATTCATTCATCAGATCGCGCTGATAGAGCGCCTGTATGATTTTATGAAAAGACATGGCCGAGACGTCGTAGGTCTTGTTGAGCCAGTCGTAGTTGAGGTCAGTGTAGTGGCGCTTCTTACGCACG
>CAYVAP010000520.1:486-4102 GCA_964449365.1 uncultured Bacteroidia bacterium | reverse complement strand
CCCTTCACTTGGTACCACCGCACTCCGTGCGGTCCAAAGCCTGCGCCCGACCCTGCCGGGCAATGCCTCGCCAGCCCCTCACTTGGTACCACCGCACTCCGTGCGGTCCAAAGCCTGCGCCCGACCCTGTCGGGTAGTGCTTCGCTAGCTCTTCACTTGGTACCACCGCACTCCGTGTGGTCCAAAGCCTGCGCCCGACCCTGTCGGGTAGTGCTTCGCTAGCTCTTCACTTGGCTCACTCAGTGGTCGCGTTAACGGCTAAGGGGCTTCCGCTCTTAAAAAAAAAATAGATGAATGGTTGCAAGTACCGAGAATTCTGAATATGTTGACCATTTGATAACGCTAAGTTTACTGGGTAACTGATTGTCCCACCCAAAACCTAAATCTATCATTAGTATGAAAAGATGTACACGCATCTTGGTGTGTTTTCTCGCCATGATGGCCACGCTGTCTGGCAGCGGGCTGCTGGCCCAAAGTAGTCGAGCTCATCCTCAAACCAAACACGTGACCGCCTACTCTTCACCAGACAAGGAGCAGGTCAAGGTCGAGGCTAAGCTAAAAGCCAAAGCTGAGGCTCAGCAAAAGCAGCTGAGCAAGCAGGAAGTGAAGGTGCAACGCCTCTGGACCGAGATGGCGGCCCACCAAGATGATCCTGCCTACGACATGGCGGCCTCTCTGTATGCCCTTCGCAAGCTGGGGGTGATGTACCCGCTGGAGAATTTTGATCCGAGCTTCCCGGTGGTATACGAGACCGGCGAGAAAGCCACTGACAAGCAACAGCTCAAGCAAGCTTACCAAGCCTGGCAGCAGGCCCAAAAGTGACGCCTCAGCCTTGGGGCGAGCGGAAGTGATTCGTTGTTCCGGCTTTTCCCTTTGAGCAAGGGTAGGATTCTGTCCTACGCTTAGTTCTACCATTTCCTCAAAACCTAAGAACCAAAGCTTTTATGAAATTTTCTTACCACTTTTTGGTGACGATGCTACTGACAGGGCTCGGCTGGTGGAGCAGCCCTCTCTCAGCTCAGGCACCGGCCAATGACAGCCTCTGCAATGCGACTGCCCTTACCTTGGGCGCGGGCTGCGGGGGGGTTGCCAACGGCGACAACACTGGCGCCACTACCGAGCCCAATGAGCCGTTTGGTGTTTGCTTCTTCAGCCCCAATGAGACCGTCTGGTTTAGCTTTGTGGCGCCGGCCACCGGGGCTGTCGAAATCTCTACCGACAATGGTATCGGGTCAAACGATGACACCGAAATTGCCTTGTACGAGCTTACCGGTGGCAACTGTGCCGACTTGACGGGCCTGACGGAGCTGGACTGTAATCAGGATATCGGCTTCCTTAACTTTCTCTCCTTTTTGAGCGTTACGGGCCTGACGCCTGGCACCACCTACTACATCCAAGCCTCTGGCTACAGTGGTACCCAGGGCGACTTTTGCATCACCGTCGATGAGTTTGTGCCGCCCACGCCTCCGGCCAATGACAGCCTTTGTGATGCGATCCCGCTGACTTTGGGCGCAGGCTGCGGGGGGGTTGCCAATGGCGACAACACTGGCGCCACTACCGAGCCCAATGAGCCGTTTGGCGTTTGCTTTGTCAGCTCCAATGAGACCGTCTGGTTTAGCTTTGTGGCGCCGGCTTCGGGCAACGTAGAAGTGAGCACCGACTATGCCATCGGGTCCAATACCGATACCGAGATTGCGATTTATGACCTTTCGGGCGGCAACTGCGCCGATCTGACGGGTCTGGTAGAGCTAGGCTGCGATCAAGACGGCGGCACGGTGGTCAATTTCAACTCGGTGGCCCAGGTAACTGGGCTTACGGGGGGCACCACCTACTACATCCAAGCCTCTGGCTTCAGTGGTACCCAGGGCGACTTTTGCATCACCGTCGATGAGTTTGTGCCGCTCACGCCTCCGGCCAATGACAGCCTTTGTGATGCGATCCCGCTGACTTTGGGCGCGGGCTGCGGGGGGGTTGCCAATGGCGACAACACTGGCGCCACCACCGAGCCCAATGAGCCGTTTGGCGTTTGCTTCGTCAGTCCTAACGCAACGGTTTGGTTTAGCTTTGTGGCGCCTGCCACCGGGGCTGTCGAAATCTCTACCGACAATGGTATCGGGTCAAACGATGACACCGAGGTCGCACTGTATGAATTGCCCGGGGGCAACTGCTCGGACCTAAGTGATTTGGTACCGCTCGATTGTAACCAGGATATCGATGTGGTGAATCAAAACTACCTGTCGTTCATTTCGACCCTTGGCCTTACCCCAGGCACCACCTACTACATCCAAGCCTCTGGCTTCAGTGGTACCCAGGGCGACTTTTGCATCACCGTCGATGAGTTTGTGCCGCTCACGCCTCCAGCCAACGACACGGTTTGCAATGCCATCAGCATCCCCGTGGATGGCTCGGTCAATGCCTTCAACAGTGCGCTGGCCACCCTCGATCCGGACGAACTGACGGTATTGCCACAGCCCCCCGCAGGTAGCGGTACAGACAATGCCTCTTGGTTCAATGGCGATCCCGTGATCCAAAGCTCGCTGTGGTTTACCTTCTCTGCTCCGCCGTCTGGCCGGGTATTCGTCGACCTGTGTTCACATGGGCAGACGCAATTCGACACCCAAATCGCCTTTTATGAGGCTACGGACTGTAGCGATTACAGCACCTTTTCCTTTGTCGGTGCCAATGACGATATCCCTGGTAACTGTGGGGTGGGAGGATCGATTTTCGCTTCTGGTACAGAGTTGACCTGTCTCACGCCTGGTCAGACCTATTACCTGCTGGTCGATGGATATGCTGGGGAAACCGGTGATTTTGCCATTGCGATCTCTGAGCTGCCTACTGCCCCTCTACCTTCGCTGTCGCTGTTGAGCATCCCGGCGCAGTGCGGCAATGATGGGGTGCTACTGACCGAAGCATCTGGGGTACCTCCTTTTGATTACCTCTGGTCTGATGGCGAGGTGAGCACCGTGCGCGATGGCCTCGCACCTGGCAGCTATACCCTGACGGTCACCGATGGCTGTGATTCTGTGGTTACGGCTACTGCCACGGTCGAGGGCGGGATGGACATGATGGTAGACGCAGGCATGGATACCACCGTCTGCGACTCAGCCGTGCTGACCCTGGGAGGCGACACCGTCGCGATGGGAGGCTCATTCCCCGAAGAAGATCGAGTATACATCGCTACTTTAGCGGGTGACGGCATCAGCTTCGATGTGCACAAGCCACACAATCCTACTACCACTTCCATCGCAGCCATTACGGATGTGGCTACTTTCTCTGGCGACTTTGGCTTCAACCACTCGATGTTTTTCGCCATGGACGTAGAGACAGACACCACCCGTCTGGTAGCGATCGATTATCAGTCTGGGAACCTCTCCACCCTGGGTGATATGTTCCCGGGCACAGACGAGAGCCTGACTGGGATGGCCTTTGATGACCAATCTCAGACCCTCTACGCCATCGCCTATGATGTCAACTTGGTCGCCGGGGCAAGCCTCTATGCGGTCAATACTTCCAATGGGGCGATGACGCTGGCCGCAACTTTCTCCAACCTGCAACTTCCGATCTGGATTGCAGTAGACACCGCAGGTCATATGTACACCATGGACATCATCAC
>CAYVAP010000520.1:0-476 GCA_964449365.1 uncultured Bacteroidia bacterium | reverse complement strand
GGACTCGCGACCCCGATCGATACCTTGCCTTTCAACGCCAGCTTTGGGCAGGATGCAGACTTTGATCCTACTACCAACAACCTGTTCTTCTCGACGGTCAACGCTAGCGACGGCAACGCCCTGTTGTACGGCCGCTATGAGATCAGCACCGGTGGTGTATACTTCATGCCTGGTTATAGCGGTCAGGTTGGTGCTCTGGGGATTCGCCCGGCTGAGAGAACATTTGCCTACAACTGGGCTCCAGGGCTGGGATCGCTGGCTCTGGTCGACGGTACCGTAGCCAACCCCACCCTCGAAGCCTTCACCACTTCTCCCAACACCTACGTACTGACTGCCACCGATGGCTGCGGCAACGAGGCGAAGGACACGGTGTCAATCAACGTGACGGCTGGCTTGACCCTGGATGTAACCACCACGCCTCAGTATGGTCCTGGCTTTGCTCAGGGTACCGCTACCGCCCTGCCTTCGGGTGGCCC
>CAYVAP010000519.1:1629-4107 GCA_964449365.1 uncultured Bacteroidia bacterium | reverse complement strand
GACTAGTGCTTCGCATTCGAAATTCGTAATCAGAAATTCGCAATTGAAAGTACTAATGGTCAAGATTCTATGCAAATTTCGAATATTCCCTTATACCCCTGACCGTTCATCTAGGTGAGAGAGGAGATTGAGAGGTTGAGAGGTCGAGAGGTCGAGAGATTGAGAGTAGGAGACTGTACGTACCCAAGTCTCAGGATCTCACTATCACACCATCTCAAGATCACACCATCTCAGGATCTCACCATCCCACCTTGATCTGGAACGAAATCCCTGACCGAATCAGGGAGGTTATTTTTTTCGCGTTACTTACTCTTCGCCAAGCTCACTATCTTTGCCTTTAAAGAAGGTTTTACGATCAGCTTATGGGAAGAGCTTTTGAATACCGCCGAGCTGCCAAGGAGAAGCGCTGGGACAAGATGTCCAAGCTGTTTCCCAAGTTGGGCAACGCCATCACCATCGCTGCCAAAGAGGGCGGCCCCGATCCTGAGATGAACGCCAAGCTGCGCACGGCCATTGCTGCGGCCAAAGCGCAAAATATGCCTAAGGACAACATCGAGGCCGCTATCAAGCGCGCCACAGGGCAGGACGCCGCCAACTTCTCCGAAATCAACTACGAAGGCAAAGGGCCCCACGGTGCCCTGATCTTCGTGGAGACGGCCACCGACAACCCCAACCGCACCGTGGCCAACCTCAAGCTCTACTTCAATAAATATGGCGCGGGCCTGGTGCCGACTGGCTCGCTGGAGTTTATGTTTGAGCGCAAGGCAGTCTTTGAATTTGTGGCTCCCCCCGAGCTAGATCTGGAAGAGCTGGAACTCCGCCTGATCGACGAGGGCTTGGAAAGCATGGAGCAAGCCCAGGAGATCATCTACCTCTACGGTCATTACACCGCTTTTGGCAGCTTGAGTGCTGCCCTGGAGGCGCAAGGCATCGAGCCACAAAAGGCCAGCCTGCAGCGCATCCCCCATGCCCCCATCGAGCTAGACGAAGCCCAGATGGAAGAGCTCGAAACCCTGATCGACAAGCTCGAAGACGACGAGGATGTGCAGGCGGTGTACACCAACGTGAGCTAAAATTTTGGCCTGCTTCAGTCGCGTTCTTACATTTTCCATTATTTTTGGAACAAAAATTCGCCATATGTCCATTCAAGCATTCCAGGCCCTTAGCTCCGACGAAGCCGAAAAACTCCTCAAGGCGCCCGCCGTGATTGCGATACTGATCGCCGGAGCCGATCAGCGCATTGATAAGCGCGAAGAAACCTGGGCCAGTAAACTCGTACACTACCGTAGCTTCAAAGCTGAAGCCGAACTCCAACCATACTACCAAGCCGTGGCTGAGCGCTTCGAAGCAGACCTGAGCCAACTGAGCGCAGAGTGGCAGCCCGCACAGCAGCAAGCTCTCGCCAGTTACCTGGCCGATACCAAGTCCATTGTTGCCAAACTCGACTCACGCTACACTAAGCTCCTCAAGCAAAGCTGGCGCACCATGGCCCGGCAGGTGGCTGAGGCTTCAGGGGGATTGATTGGCTTTGGGGCCGTAGACAACCATGAGCGGGCCTTGGTTGATCTTCCCATGCTCGATTGATCTTTTGTGAAGAACCCACACCCGAAATCAAAACGGCTGACTGGCTTTCCCTGGCCAGTCAGCCGTTAGCTTTTGCAGAAAGTCAATGACCAAATGCGTGAAAAATTGAATAATTTGGATTTGAAAGGAAAGATAGCCGCTTGGGCGCGGCCACTGAGTGAGCCAAGAGAAACGGAAGGTAAATGCTGTACCTGACCACCTTATACCCTTATTCCCCTGACCGTTCATATAGATTGAGTGCTTCGCATTCGTAATTCGTAATTCGTAATTCATAATTCATAATTCATAATTGAAGGCAAATGTAGCCGCTGGGGCGGCCGCTGAGTGAGCCAAGAGGAACGGAAGGTAAATGCTGTACCTGACCACCTTACACCCTTATTCCCTGATACCCCTGACCGTTCATACAGGTGAGGGTTGGCTGGCTATGTTTGCAAAGCTCCTCCCCACCATGTTGCTTGTAATGCTCTTTTTCATGTCATTATCTTTCATTCATTGCTGTCTGGAGCTAGCTACGGCGCGGTTTTTGCCTCGCCAGGAGGGTATGAACGTGCTGTCTCTTCCCACCCGCCTGAGCCTTCTGTTCTCCCTCCTGATCATGGCCCTCCACCTGGGGGCTCAGCCGCTCACCCCTACCGAGCGCCTGATCAATCAGTACCTACAAAGCTATGCCTTTACGCCCGAAAATGCGTTTCGCTTAGCTACCTATCTGGAGCTAAAAGGGCACTACCACCCGGCCCACAAAGCTATGAGCGTCGATTTTGGGGGGCTAGGTAGCCTCACCTTCTACCAGCACAACTGCTTGCTGCGAGCTGGCCGCCACGGGGTGTACACCCTCGATCAACGCGGTGCGCGGGTGGCCGAAATCAAAGCCATCAACGAAGCCCTCGCGGCGCT
>CAYVAP010000519.1:0-1619 GCA_964449365.1 uncultured Bacteroidia bacterium | reverse complement strand
GGGAAGCACAGGTCTGTACCCCAAGATGGTGCGCTTCGTCGAGCGCAACCTGGCCCGTAAAAACCTGGGAGCTTTCGACAAAATTTTGCTGCGCCACCTCTTGGTGCGCTTTGGGCGCTATGACTCCCTTTATCAGCGGATCGAGCTGCGCACCGAGTGGCTGCCCGATCTGGAATACGACTATCGCGCACCAGGCGATCGGGCGGCCTATCAAAAGCCCAAAACGCCCCTCTACATCAAGCTCGACCGCCATGTGCTGCGCGGATTTTACCTGCGTACCCATGGCACGGTATACGTCGAAGATGTCAAGCGGGAGCTGCTTTATGCCACCGTCGAAGAGCAAGCCCCCAACGTAACGGCCTTCAAAGCCTTGGCCCAGCAGCTCTTTACCCAAAAGACCCTCTACATCGTGCAAGCTGAGCAAAAGCGCCTGGCTACCCTGGAGATCAAATCCAAGCTGCCCCTCGACTTCGAAGCCGGTAAGCTGCCCATCCTGGCCACCGACGACAGCCGCCTCCCCCAGCCCGCGCAACACGGACCTTTGCCCCCCGGATATCGGCAGCGACCGCAGACCTCTGCCGAGCCTCATCGCTATCATCCCTATCACTGGGTGCCCATGATGCTGGGCCTGCTGCGCAACCAAGACATCAACGTGGCCGATCCGGAGGTGTTACCCTATTTTTTGGACGAACCATATTTTGACTTTTTGTACCGCCTGCTCACCCCGGAGGAGAAGCGGGAGGTGGATCGGCAAATTCAGCCTTAGGAGAATAGTCGATCCGCACTGCTGAGGGGAGCTGGGCCGCAAAGGCCCGGAGCCGAGCTTCCAGGCGAGCCGCTTCGGCTGGGGTAACCCAAAAGGTGATCGTATCATCTGCCAAAATAAAATTGTCGGGCACCGCCCAGGTGCCGACGGCTCGAAACCGTGCTGGCATACGACTACCCAACCAAATCTCATGGCCCACGATCGCCTGCACCCCCCGGGCCGCAAGCAGTGAATCGAGCGCTTCGGCAGTAAAGCGATCCCGTTGCCGCAAGTCGAATACTGCCTGGTCGCCCACGCCCACCATATCTGTGAGATCGATATCTCCCTGCCAGCTACCCAGCCCGATGTCGTTGAGACCCACGGCTCGATGGGGATAATACGTCTGTAAAAACTGCGCGACCTGATAGGGCTGCTGGTAGATGTTGCGCGTCGCTTGGGGGTAGTGCCAAAGGAAAAAACCACTGCGCACCAGCAGCGGAAACAGTAGCAACCCCATCAGGGCCCAATCTGACAAACGTTTTTTATATTCTGCTATCGCTGGCCCGAGTATCTCCATGCGCTGCCCCAGGCCCAGCCAGGCCAGGCCAAGCCAATAAGCCTCGTAACGGTAGCCGCCTACCTCCGCGAAAAGCACCTGCAGCAGCCCCACCCCAAAGGTGAGCCACAGCCAGTGATAGGAGGGAGAATTTTGCTCAGCTATACGACTCAAGCCAAGCAGGACTGCTACCAAGGTGGTGAGCATAAAGGGATTCTGGTAGAGACGCTCTACTGCGGCGCTGAGCCAGGCCAGGCTGAGGGGAGCATGACCTTTGAGCAGCACCCAAAGCGGCAGCCAGGTACCTCCCTGCAGCAC
>CAYVAP010000518.1:0-4107 GCA_964449365.1 uncultured Bacteroidia bacterium | reverse complement strand
CTTATCCCCTTATCCCCTACTCCCTTATCCCCCTGACCGTTCATATAGGTGAGACCATTCAAGAAAATTTCTTTTATCCTCGCTGGGGGCAAATGGCTCAGTGGACTTTGTGCGTTAAATTGGTGAACTTGCTAGCTGATTATGAGCGATGACCTCCATTCGATATGAAGCAACTGCGTTTATGGTTGATCGGTGCTTGTCTGTGCCTAGGAGCGCGTACGCCGGAGCCTTCGGCCAAGCCGATCGATCCTTGCCAATTGCAGGGGTCGGTTTTTGTGGTGCAGGTTGCTTCTTTTGCTGACTATCGTGTCTTTGTGCAAGATGTCGAGGCTTTTGCCGATTTGGTCGTGTACAAAGAAGAGGCGGATGTGTACGCCGATCGGCCTGGACATTGGTATCTGACCGATGTGCGAGGCTTTGCCGATTTTACCATCTTCATCGAAGAGGTCGAGGCCTTTGCCGACTTCTCGATTGCCTACACCCCGTTTCGGACGGCGGCCGGTTGTCAGCGCTGAGATCGGCCCTATCTACTTCTCTTTCCATTGTCCCACCTTTGATCCTGCCTTGCCTATCGCTGTACCCTTTACCTGATTGAGTGAATCTGGCCCCCACGGGCCCCATTGCGAATGAACATTGGACACACGTTATCTGTCGCTACGATTTAGCGCCTCTCCCGAAATCGGGGAGATTGCGATGGCCTGGCTGGCCGATCAGGGATTTGAGGGCTTCGAAGAGCAAGATCATGGCTTTGTCGGAGTGGTAGCCGCTGAGGCGTTTGACCGGGCGGCCATGGAGGGGTTGCTGGTCATGCTGCCGGGTTTGGCCTTGGAGGCAGAAGAAGAGCTGCCAGATATCAACTGGAACCAAGCCTGGGAAGCCGCCTACGCGCCGATCGAGGTCGACGATTTCTGTCAGGTAATCGCTTCTTTTCACCCTGCAAAGCCGGGCTTTGTCTACACCCTGCACATCACGCCCAAGATGTCATTTGGTACGGGTCATCATCCCACCACGCGGCTGATGATGCGTCAGATGCGCCGCTTGCCGCTGCCAGGCGCCAAGGTGCTGGATGTGGGCTCTGGTACGGGCATTTTGGCCATCTTAGCCCGCCTGATGGGGGCTGATCGGGCCTTGGGCATCGACATCGACCGTTGGAGTTATGAGAATGCCCGCGAGAATGCCGCCCTCAATCAGGTGGAAGGCATCACCTGGGTGCAAGGAGATGCCTCGGCCATTCCTGAGGGGCAGTATGATCTGGTCTTGGCCAATATCAACCGCAACGTGCTCCTGGTCGACCTGCCGACCTATGCCCGCCACCTGCGAGCAGGCGGTCATTTGGTGCTGAGTGGATTTGTCGAAGCGGATCTGCCGCTCATCCTGGCGGCTGCTCAGGCCGAAAACCTGACATCCGTTTCGCTCATGCAGGAGGGAGAATGGCAATCTGTTACAGTTAACAAGGAGTAATGGCTTAGCCAGGCAAGTGCCATAGACCATCACAGCCAGTGATTACCCGGTGATGGCGACTGATGCGATCTTTTTATTTTTCGAACCTAAACTGACCCATGATGCGAGTAATCGTTCTTCCGTTGATCCTCACCCTCGGCTGGCTGCTGATGACGATGCTGCCGACCCAGGGGCAGGGCGTGGATTTTTTCTCCACCGAACCGGAAACCTTCATCTCTGAGTTTCACAACGTCTTGTCTCAGAGCCGCTATGAGCAAGCGCAGGAGCATGGTGAGGCGCTTCTGAATCTGTGGAGCAGTGGCACCATGTCTGACGCAGAAAAAGAGACCTTCATTATTCTGACCAATGAACTGGTGGGGCTGCGCTTGTCTACCCATCCACAGTTGAGCCAGTTTACGGCGACCTACGCGCGCCTGAAGCAGGCCAACAGTCCTGTGAAAATTCCTGCTGACCGCTTTCTTGCGGTGACGGCGCAGTGCGTCGCCAAGCTTTCTCAAGAGGAGATCACCAAGTACTTGAAGGCCCTGTACAGCTATACGGCCGAAGGGTACGCCACTCGATTGACTCGGTTTTATTGGCACATTTCGAGCGCCACGCCTGAGCTGAGGTTTACCTCAATAAAGACCGCTCAGGGCGCGCGCGAGGTGCCCATCATTCGCTACGCCGAGACTGATTTGAAATACTATTCTTCGCGGAGCCATGACTCTACCTTGATCATTGGCACCAAGGGCGACTTTTTCCTTTTGTCAAAGACCTTCAAGGGGGAGACCGGGCGCATTACCTGGGCCAAGGTCGGTCTGGATCCCGAGGATGTGTATTGCGTGTTGGGGGAGTACAAGCTCAACTTCAACTATGGCCTGCTCAAGATCGATACCGTTACATTTTACTACCAAAGCCTGATCGATCAGCCACTCAAGGGGCGCTTCGAAGATCGCAACATTGGCCATCAAAACCTCGAGAAGACCAACTATCCCTTTTTTCAGAGCTACGGTGGCGGCGTGGTGATCGACAAGCTGATCACCAACTTTCGCTACGAAGGGGGGTTTTCGCTGCGGGGCCAGCGGAGAGTAGGCACTAGCTATGACGAATGGGTAGAGCCCGAAGAGGTAGACGGCACCGACTTTGCCAGCAGCGGTACGAGTGGCAGCACGAGCAGCGAAGGGGCCTGGGAAGATGAATGGTCGGAGGTAGACTGGTCCGAGACGGAGTGGAGCGATTACGAAGAGGAAGCCTCGACCTTCACCGAGAGCGACTCGGACTTTGACGCGTGGCGTGAAGAGGCCGAAGGCGGGGCCGATGGAGGCTTGGGAGGCTTTGGCGACGAATCTGCCCCCTATGGCATGATGCAGGTGCGCCGCCCTGCCCGCATGGAACTACGCCGGGACGGAAAAACCCTGCTCAAACTCACGGGTGATGTCTTTTTGCTAGAACCAGAAGAAATGGTCGGCAAAAACCTGGAGGCAGCCATCTACACCACCACCAGTGATAGCATCTATCACCCCGACATGAACATGCGCTACGAGGCGACTGACTCGCTGGTCGTGCTGGAAAAACCCCGCCGGGGTACCTTTCGCAACGTACCCTTTATCAGCTCCTATCACGACTATTATCTGTACTTCGAAACCATCATCTGGGATCTGGCAAAGGATCAGTTGAGCTTCACTGCCCTGATCGACCGGGAAAACAAGGTCTCGGCCATCGAATCTTTCGACTACTTTACCCGCTCCCGCATGAACCGCCACAAGGGTGTGCTCAAGTTCAATCCCATCGGGGCCATCTATCGCTTTCAGCTCAAGTATCCCGATGAACCCATTTTGCCAGAATCAGTCCTCAGAGAATATGGCCTCGACAATGACCACGAGCGGCGAGCCTTCGAGTTGGCCTTGCCCGACTTGGAAGGCGCGGGGTTTATCACCTTTGACCGGGCAACCAAGGAAATTGTTCCCCTGGCCAAGCTCATCACCTGGGCTCAGGCCGCGCGCAAGGTCAAGGACTACGACGCCATCCAGATCCTCTCGCAAGTGGATACCGGCTCACATGCAGTCATGGACCCCAATACCATGGATATCGAGCTGCGAGGGGTGCGAGGCTTCTCGCTCAGCGACTCGGTTTTCTTGCGGGTCGTGCCCTCCAACGACCACGTGATCGTGCAGAAAAATCGCAACCTGCGCTTTGGTGGCATCATGGCCGCAGGCCGGATCAATTTGTACTCCAGCAACCTGGAGCGCCCCAGCTTTACCTTTGACTATGAGAGCTACATGATCCTGTGCGATTCTATCGATTCTCTGCGATTCAATCTGGTGCGCAATCGGCCAGCCGACTACAAGCCTACCCCCCTGGAGCTTGCTTTGAGCAGTACCGTCTTCAACAAAGTGACCGGGGCTATCCACATCGATGACCCCAACAACAAGTCGGGAGAAAAGGGCGGTCGCAACAGCCGCTCGGCCTCGGAAGAAGCTTATTACGCTCAGTATCCGGTGTTTGATAGCTATTCGCGCTCTTACCTCTATTGGGATAAACCCTCGATTCAGGGGGGGGTGTATGTACAGGATAGCTTCTACTTTGCGGTAGATCCTTTCGTGCTCGACAGCCTGGAGACTTTCAAAGAAGGGGGACTGGAGTTTGGCGGCGAATTGTATTCTTCCA
>CAYVAP010000517.1:0-4118 GCA_964449365.1 uncultured Bacteroidia bacterium | reverse complement strand
GGTTGTCTTGGACCTGATGCCCTGAGATGAAGGGCTTTTGCTCGCTTATACTACGTGGCGTAAGGATTGTAGAGCATACTACTGGACATGAGCCTTTGGCGCGTTCGTTTTTTGGACAAGATGGACAAGATGAGACAAGATTAACAAGATAGCTCTCAGGTGCTTATGATCCTGTAAATCTTCAAATTCTGTCTGAATGGATGATGTCCAGTAGTCTGGTAGAGTTGTAAGACACGATCACTTATTGATAACAAGGACAAGGCCATTCAATCAATCAACCACTCTCCCATTCAACCACTTTGAAGGATAGCAAGTAGACCCATTCTGAGCACAAATAAGAAAAAAAGAGGCGGACACAGAAACGAAACCTGGCTTGCCTGCCAAGACGCCGTGGAGCCTGGGGATGCCCGAGGGCACACTTAGGCTTTCTCATCCCCCGAAAAACCGTAGTTTTGGTTTCTCTACCCACCTCAATTTCTTTTGCCATGCGTACCCTTTGCTTGCTGTTGCTTTGTGTTGGTTGCTCGGGGCTTTGGGCCCAATCGAGCTGGCCTACGCCCTACGAAATGGGCGACCGCAAGGTAACGGCCACTTACCAGCAGGCCATCGCCTACTACCAGCGCTTGGCGGCAACATACGATCAGGCGGCCCTCATGCCCTACGGGCAAACCGACGCGGGCAAGCCGCTGCACCTCTTTCTGCTGAATCGGGATGGGATCTTCGACCCGCTGGACATCAAGCGGCGCCAGCAGGCTTTCGTGCTGATCAACAACGCCATCCACCCCGGTGAGCCCTGTGGGGTGGATGCCTGCCTGATGCTGGCCCGCGATCTGCTGCAAAATGAGGCCCTGCCCAAAGACGTGGTGGTCGGCATCATCCCGCTGTACAACGTGGGCGGGGCGCTCAACCGTGGGCGCGATAGCCGCGCCAATCAGATCGGCCCCGCTGAGCATGGCTTTCGCGGCAACGCCCGCAACTACGACCTCAACCGCGACTTCGTCAAGCTGGACAGCCGCAACGCCGAGGCCTTCGTGCAGATCTTTCAGACCTGGCGGCCCGACCTCTTCGTCGATACCCACACCACCAATGGCGCTGATTATCAAGCCATTCTCACCCTGATCGAAACCCAGCACAACAAGCTCTTCGAGCCGGTGGCTTCCTTCATGACCGACAGCCTCACCCCGCGCCTCTATGACCACATGGCCGAGGCCGAGATCATCATGAGCCCCTACGTGAATGTGTTTGGGCGCACCCCCGACGATGGCTTTGCGGGCTTTCTGGACCTGCCACGCTACTCGACCGGGTATGCGGCGCTGTTTCAGACACCTAGCTACGTAACTGAGGCCCACATGCTGAAGACCTTCGCGCAGCGGGTACAGGCTACCTATGTGTTCCTCGATGGTCTGCTGAAGTGGACCGAAGCGCACCAAGATTCGCTCATCGTCGAGGTGCAACGGGCGCGGCAGGCTGCCGCCGAGGCTGATTCGATCGCGATCGCCTGGGCGCTGGATACCACGCAGGTGGAGGAGGTCATCTTCGATGGCTATGCCGCCAAGTACAAGCCCAGCCTCGTCACCGGGCAACAGCGGCTCTACTACGATCGCAGCGAGCCGTATCGCAAGGCAGTGCCCTACCGCAACACCTATCAGGCCACCGTCAAGGTGGCCAAGCCTACCGCCTATCTAATTCCGCAGGCGTACACTGAGGTGCTGCAGCGCTTGCAAGCCAATGGCATCACGCTTCACCCCCTAGGCCGCGACACCGTGCTGGAGGTAACGGTCAGTTACCTCGAAGACGTGGAAACGCTCTCCTACCCCTACGAGGGACACTACCTGCACACCGGGGTGCATCTCCATTATAAAAAGCAGGCCATCCAGTACTACGCCGGTGATGTGGTGGTGTACACTGGTACTTGGCGCGACCCTTATTTGCTGCATGTGCTGGAGCCGCTGGCCCAGGATGCATTTTTTCGCTGGAACTTTTTCGACAACGTGCTGATGCAAAAGGAGTCCTTTTCGGCCTACGTCTTCGAAGAGACCGCCGCCGAGCTGCTCGAAGCGGACGCCAAGCTGCGCCGGGACTTCGAGGCCCGCAAGCAGCAGGACTCAGCCTTTGCCGCCAATCCTCGCGCCCAACTGGACTTCGTGTACCGGCGTTCGCCCTATTACGAGCCGACGCATCAGCGCTACCCCATTGCGAGGTGGGAGGGGGAGAGGGGGTTGTGAGGGAGCATTAGTGCTCTCTTTAAAATCCCGGCTCAACAGTTTCTACCCTAAGGGATAATGCTGTACCTTGCTGCTAATGACGTCAATGATATGGTCAGAAAAATCGAATTCGCTAACTATAAGGTATTCAAATCGCTTCAGCGACTCGAAATCCGACCACTTACTGTGCTAATTGGTAAAAATAGCGCGGGAAAAAGTGCTGTGGCTAAACTGCCCTTCTTCCTGTCTTATGCTCTGCAGGGAGCCACAGAAGAAACCTTCTTGTGGAAGTTGGGCGATGTCGAGCTGGGGGCTGAATTTCGAGACTTACTTTATGGCCGGGCTCCTACTGGTAAGCTCCACTTTTCGCTTCAAAACGAGTCTGAAACCTTAGATGTCCATATTGCTGCTGAGGCGGCCACAGGTGCGGTTCCTGAAATTGTAGCTTGGCGTTGGTCAGACGGGCACTCTCAAAAGGAACACGAACGTGGGCAAGCGTATCGAGGCATAACGTGGCGAAACGAAGGAGGGGATACGTATCCCCGGAACCTCTCTTTCGAGGCCGACTACCTGGGGCCTATTCGCAGCATCCCTGATCGTATATTCTTTCCCGAGAAAAAGCGAACCATCAGACAGATTGGCTATCGTGGCGAACATGCCTACGCCCTGCTGTACCATAGCGCGATTCAGGCGGAAGATCTCCTTTTGGAACAAGTCAACTCTTGGTATCAAACAAACTTCGAAGGATGGGGAGTTCGTGTCAATCGCGAGCGGGACCCTTATTTCGAAGTCGAACTAACCTGGCAGGACCGCCTGCCAGTCAATCTACGGGACGTAGGCGAAGGGATGAGTCAGGTGCTCCCGGTGATTGTGAGGGCTTTCATGCCTGCCAATTCCGACACGGTAATCGCCATCGAGCAACCAGAATTGCACTTGCATCCTGCTGCACATGGAAATCTGGCCCAGTTGTTTGCTGAGCAGGCCAAAGCCGGACGCGGGCGCTATTTGATCGAGACGCATTCTGAGAACTTTGTTCTTAGGCTGCGCCGTCTGGTGGCGGAAAAAGAGCTGTCTCCATCTGACCTGATCATTTACTTTGTGGATTTTGATGAAGAAGCAGGATATAGCAACCTAACTCCCATCGCAGTAGATGCGCAAGGGAGTGTGTCTAACTGGCCAGAACACATTTTCAACGAGGCGTTAGATGAAGCAATGGCCTTGCGTGCCGCTCAAGTTCAATACGAGAAGCATGGTGATTGAAATCAAGGAAAGCCTGCTTCAGGAAGAGCTAAAAAGGCAAGTATCCAACCTCATCTTCGAAGCCTCCAATCACGCCCGCTATGATATCTTTGTCGACATAGATGAGCAGAGCTGGGAAAAAGAAAGTGCGTTGCTGCATCCAGAAGATCGCCTGGTCCTGGAGCGAGGCTTCAAAAAGTGGCTCAACCAGCGAAAGGTGGATATTGTGGTAGCCTTCGAACCTGAAGAAGAGGAGTTCGCACTAGACGAGGCACTTAAGTACCTCAAACAACCCTTCAAAATTCTCCTCGAAAACAGCGACAATGACGCCAAATTCCTCGATGTCCTTCTGAAGCATTTCCTTAAAAAAGGAAAGAAAATCAGGCATTTCAAGGAGCAGCTTTTCCTCGAATATGCCAACGCAGGGGGAAAAACCAACGTCAAGCACTTCGTTGAGCAGGAGTGTAGGAAATACGCTTCCCTGCCCAAGCCTTCAGAGCGCTACCTGCGCTTATTTGTGTTGGTTGACAGCGATCGTACGTTCAAAGGGGACGAAACGAATGATATCAGAGCTCTCAAAAGTTACCTTGCATCGCTAGGGATCCCCCATCACATCCTTGCCAAGCGGGAGATGGAAAACTACCTTCCCGATGATGCGCTACCTGCATCAGCAGG
>CAYVAP010000516.1:2831-4132 GCA_964449365.1 uncultured Bacteroidia bacterium | reverse complement strand
CGCGCCCTCAACGAAGAGGAGCTCTGCGAAAAGATCAGGGGCGTGAGCATCATCGGCATTCGCTCCAAGACCAAAATGACCCGCAAGGTGCTCGAACACGCCAACCGCCTGCTGGTAGTAGGGGCCTTTTGCATCGGGACCAATCAGATCGACCTGCCGGCTTGCGCCGAAAAAGGCATCATCGCCTTCAACGCGCCTTACAGCAACACTCGCTCGGTGGTAGAGCTCGCTCTGGGAGAGATGATCATGCTCTTGCGCCGCATTCCTTTCTTCAACGAGGGCATGCACCAGGGCAAGTGGAACAAATCGGCGGCAGGTAGCTATGAAATTCGCGGCAAAAAGCTCGGTATCATCGGCTATGGCAACATCGGGGCGCAACTCTCGGTGCTGGCCGAGGCCGCAGGTATGGATGTCTACTATTATGACCTGGTAGAAAAGCTGCCCCTGGGCAACGTCACCCAACTCGATACGCTGGAAGAACTGCTACAAACCGTCGACGTGGTCACCCTCCACGTGGATGGCCGCCCGGAAAACAAGGGTATCTTTAGCGAAGCGCAATTTGAGCTGATGCGCCCTGGCAGTATCTTTCTCAACCTGAGCCGTGGCTCGGTAGTCGATATCGCAGCCCTGGCCCAGTACCTCAAAAACGGCCACCTGGCGGGCGCTGCGGTAGACGTATACCCCAAAGAGCCACGCAGCAACGACGATCCCTTCGTGAGCGAATTGCAAGGCTTGCCCAATGTGATCCTGACGCCCCACATCGGCGGCTCCACTCAGGAGGCCCAGCGCAACATCGCAGGCTTCGTGCCCAAGCAGGTCATGGAGTACATCAATACTGGTAGCTCGCACGGCTCGGTCAATTTCCCCGAAATTCAGCTCCCCGTGCAGCGCGACGTGCATCGCCTCATGCACATCCACCGCAACGTGCCCGGCATCCTCTCCCACATCAATCAGATTTTTGCCAAGCACGACATCAATATCGCGGGGCAGTACCTCAAAACCAGCGAGCAAATTGGCTACGTGATCACCGATGTCAACCGTAAGTACGACGACGAGGTGGTGGCCGACCTCAAGGGCATCGAGGGGACGATCAAGTTCCGGGTGCTGTATTGACAGGGATCAGGGAACAGGGAACAATGGTCAGGGATCAGTGATCGGGGAAGGGTGATCAGTGAGCAGGGAATAGTGATCAGGGAACAGGGAACAATGGTCAGGGATCAGTGATCGGGGAAGGGTGATCAGTGAGCAGTGAGCAGGGAATAGTGATCAGGGAACGGGGAAGGGTGATCAGTGAGCAATGA
>CAYVAP010000516.1:0-2731 GCA_964449365.1 uncultured Bacteroidia bacterium | reverse complement strand
CAGTGATCAGTGATCGGGGAACAGTGAACAATGATCAGGGAATAGTGATCAGTGATCAGGTAACAGTGACCGATGGGCTTGCGGCAACTGAGCGGGGTTAAAACCGCTGGGGCAGCAATTGAAAGAACAGTATGAAAGGCTGGCGAGGCACTGTGTGCCGAAACCTAGCTCTCACTCCCCCACCGACAGTAGATTTGCAAACAAGCGATAGGCGCCCGGCACACCTGCGGGCAGCTCGCGGAAGAAGCTCAGGCCCGTGTAGACAATGTGCCCCTCGCCGTATTCGGCCAACAGTAGGGAGCCTTCGAGCGGGTCTTCGCCGGGATCATGCGCCGAAAAGATCGGTGTGTACTCCTCGCCCCATTCCTCCGGGAAGTACAGCCCTCGCTCCTGAATCCAGCCTTCGAAGTCCCGCTCGGTCAGCTGGTTGGGGGTGTTCACCACCGGGTGGTCGGGCACAAGAAAGGTCATCTCGGCTTCTTCCTTGGTCACGCGGTTGCGGCTAAGTTTCAGCTCATAAGGCCCGACTTGCTCGGTCTTGCGGCCATAGGTAGTGTTGTACTGCATGAGGTAGGTGCCGCCATTTTTCACGTACTCGAGGATTTGCTCCTGAAAAAAGGCGATGCGATCCACCGTGTTGTAGGCGCGAATGCCCGCGATCACCGCGTCGTACTTAGCCAGGTTGTCGGGCTTGATCTGGTCTTCGGTGAGCAGCTCCACCTCATATCCGATCTGCTTGAGCGACTTGGGAACCTCATCGCCCGAGCCCATCAGGTAGCCGATTAGTTGGCCCTTTTTCTGCAAAGGCACCCGCACCAGCTTGGCTTCAGCGGGGTTGAAGACCAACTGGGCCGGAATGTGGTCGTAGTTGATCAGGCGCTGGCTATGCGAATAGGTCTGGCCATCCACGGTGAGGTTGACGCGGAAACTGCCCACGCTCTGCCCGGCGGGGGGGGTAACCTGTACACTCACGGCCTTTTCCTGGCCAGGCTGGTTAAAGCTCAGCTCGACCTTGGCGGGCGAGACCATCCAGCCGGTGGGCAGCTCGAAGGTCAGGCTGGCCTCAGCTTGCTGGGCGAAATTCTTCACCAGCAAGTTCACGGTTTGCGGTTCTTCGTTGGCGAAGAGATAGACCCCGTCGGCTACGTTGGCGGTCACGGGCGGCGTGATCAGGAAAGGGCGGTACAACTCGCCGATGCTACGATCCACGTACTGATGCACCACCGGGCGCTGGATCAGTACCTCCACCCCCTCGATCACGAAGGTAAAGGTCGCCATGAGCGCGGGGGGATTTTCGGGCAGGCCGATCATCTGCTGGTCTGACACCTGAAACATGCCTTTGCTACGGTCTTTTTGCAACCAATAGGGCTGGCTCACGGGTAAGCCCGTGATCTTGAGGCGCTGGGCCACGGTATCGACCTTACCATTCTGGGGCATCTCGCGGTTGTGCTTCACTTTCGCCCCTGGAAAGCCAAAGTCGATTTCCTTGAGCGTAACCGGGTAGTCGCTGCGCTTGAGGCTGTGGGCCTCCAGGGTGATGCTGTCGCCTTGGGCCACGGTCGGCTCGTCGCTGTCCACCTCCATCCATAGCCCCGCCGCGTAGGCGATGGCCTCGGCCAGTTCTTCGCGCTTTAGCTCTACCCAGTAGCCCTCTTTGCCGTCCAGCATCATGTAGGCCGTCAGCAGGGTCGGAATCACCGCCTGCGGCTTGGTGGGGTCAAACTCTGCGTAGGCTTGGTCGAGCATCTTGCCGACCAGGGGCATGCCCACCCGCTGCCAGGTGGTCTCGATGCCGTCGAAGGGGTCGTTGTGGTCAAAAGGCTCGCCCTTTTCCAGGTCAAGGTATTCGAGCTGCGAGCCATGCAGCAGGCGGGTGCCAAAGGCCTGGCACTTGTGCATGGAGCGGGCACGCGAGGCGATCTCACCGTAGCTCTCGCCGAGCAGGGGATCGTACTGCCCCACGTCCAGGGTGATGATGCCTTTCAGCTCTTCCTCGGTGGGTTCGTAGCGGCGAAAGACCCAGTAGTTGTTCCAAAAGAGGCGCTTGGGCTGCCAGGTAGCCACGTACTGGAGTTGCTCGGGAAAGGCCAGCGAGTCGGCGGCCAAGTCGAAGGCCTGATGGGCCAGCATGGCCGAGGCGGTGTGGTGGCCGTGCCCGCCGCCGCCATCTTTGGGGGTGGCAAAGCGGTTGACAATCACGTCGGGCCGAAACTTACGGATGGTCCAGACCATATCGGCCAGCACTTTCTCTTCGTCCCAAATCTCCAGGGTTTCCTCTGGCGTCTTGGAGTAGCCAAAGTCATAGGCCCGGCTGAAGACCTGCTCCCCCCCGTCGATGCGGCGGGCTTGCAGCAGCTCTTGGGTGCGCAGCATGCCCAGCAGTTCGCCCTTTTCGTCGCCGATGAGATTTTGACCGCCGTCGCCGCGGGTGAGCGAAAGGTAGGCCGTGCGGTAGCCGTAGCCCTTGGCAAAGGTGGCGATTAGGCGCTGGTTTTCGTCGTCGGGGTGCGCCGCGAGGTAGAGTACCGAGCCGAGTACGCGCAGCGTCTTGAGGCGGTGCTGCAACTCGGCCGCGCTTTGGGGCGGCATGGGGTTTTGGGCCAAAAGCAGGCTGCACAGCAGCGGGAGCAGGAAAAGGGAGCGTTTCATAGGGTCAGTGAGCAGTGAACAGTGAACAGTGATCAGTAGGTGAACAGTGAACAGTGATCAGTAGGTGAACAGTGAACAGTGA
>CAYVAP010000515.1:0-4141 GCA_964449365.1 uncultured Bacteroidia bacterium | reverse complement strand
CCGCGTCGAGCCGCGTCTCGCGCCCCTCGTGGCGGAAGGTGAGGAACGGGGCGTCCCCTTCACGTAAATGCGGTGCCCCTCGGGTAGGGTCTCGTCTCGATATTCGTGGCGGTAGATCAGGCCCGTGCCTGCGTTGTTGCGGTCAAATTTGGCCAGCGCCAGCGTAGAGAGGGCAAAATCAAACTCGTTCTCTTCGGGCCATACCGCCGCCGGATCGTTGGGGGCACCGTTTGAGGGGGTCAGCGGAATTTCGTATTCGTAGTAATTGAGGTCATTGTCTAGGCCCAAACGGATGAAGGCCACGGCATCGCCCGTCTGATCGAAGTTGGCGGGCTGCGCCCCATCGTTGATGGGCTCGGCATGGACAAACATCTTGATGCGCTCGTACTGGCGCATGTCCATGGTCACCGGCTTGAAAATGCCGCGGCCGTCGCCGTCGTTGAGGCCACAGGTACGCAGCGTGAGCGAGCGCTCATCTTCCAGAAAGCCCGGCAGGGTGTTGCCGTTGAACTGCTGGCGCTGAATGCCCGGCGGCACCACATAGTTGTAAGGCAGCTTGGTGCTGTTTTCTTCGATGCTCAACTGTCCGAGTTCAAAGTCGGCAAAGGGGGGCTCCTGAGGGCTGGTGATGACGTCGGGGTCGCTGAGATCACCCGTAAAGCGCAGCCATTGCGAGGAGACCAGTTGAGGCTCCGCCATTCGCATGATCACCTCCTCCTGAAAGTCCGTCATGTACATCCGCATGTAGCTGATGGTCTTGAAGTTTTGGATGCCATTGACCGAGCGACCTGAGCGCAAGGGGATACGGAATTGGTACCAGGTAACCGGGGTGGTAAAGCCCGTGCCAGCCTGCACCGAGTCGGTGGTGATCTGGTCGACTACGTAGTTGGAGCCTGGCACCAGCGAGTCGGGATCCATTTTGATGCGGTACTCCCAGTACTGCTCGGCGAAGTTGAGGCTACCGTTGCCGTTGAGGTCTTCAGTATCGGGCTGATTGGTGGCCTGGATGGTATAGTTGGTGTTTTGCGCCACGGGCGAGTTGCTTTCCGTGCCATTAAAATCGAGGTAGCGCTGCAAAATGGGCGCTTGCGTCTGCTCGTAAGATTCGTCGCGAAAGTGGCGGAAGTCATCCGAACTAGGGTCTGTCAACAACTCCTGGAAAGCCGAGGCTTCCAGATAACCTTGCAGACTATCCAGCACCGGATCATCAAAGAAGAGAGCCTCATCGGTAGAGTTGAGGCCATCGAGCCCCACATCTTGCAGGTCGCGGTCGGCCTCCTGGTTGCCAAAGGCATCGGCCGGAGGAGTACCAATCGGAATAGCCCCCCAAAAGGTTGTATCGAGCAAGGCCCCTGGATTATCTGTCCCCGTAGTAGGCATGCCATTTTCGCGGCTCAGGGTTTCGTCGGTCAATACGTCTTCATTGACCAGGCCCAGGTTGATGTAAAATTCACCCCCCTCATGGTTGGGGTTGTCCCAAAAGGGGTCCATCAGCCAAAATTCCAGGAACTCCACGTTGGTGGCTTCGAAGTCGTTGTTGATATCGATCTCGCGCATCACCCCGGCCCAGTTTTGTTCGGGGCGGTTGAAGGTGCCGTCTCGGTTGAGGCGACCCGGATCGTACTGGTAGTTGTAGAGGCCGCGCTGATTAGGGATAAAGCGCAGGTCGAAGGTACTGATAAAGTTGGAGCCGAAACTGGGCGTCGAGGTCGGAAATAGTTCCGACTGGGTGATCTGGCGGGTGAAGTTGTTGCTTAGATCTTCATCCGGAAACTCCAGATTGAAGCCCCGCTGATAAAACGCCTGGTCGATCTGGTACCAGGCCAGCTTGGCCCGGGTAAAGTTGGTGGCCAGCGGGTTGCTGTAGTCGTCGGTCGGGTCGTAGAGGCGCGGGTTGCCCTCGGGAAAGGTCGCCATTTTCCAGCGCTGTATTCCTCTCAGGGTAAAGGGCGTAGAGGCCGCTTCGAAGTCATCGAGGTACACCACACTGCGATCCTCTTCGCTCTGAATGGCAGGCGGCGCGCCCGGAATAAATTGCGCAAACTCCCCCGCGACGCTCAGGCGGGAGGGGGCCTTGGTCGAAATCAGCGGAATGCGGTCTACCAACTGGGTGATGAAGTTGGACTCGCGGTTCCAGGTTGCATCCAGGCCCCAGAGGGTGTTGTTGATGGGCTCATTGCCCAGCAGGGTCTTCTGCGTAAAAGGCTGCTCTCGCAAATTGAGTAGGGTAGCCCCCAGGGCCAGGTCTTCGTGCGGGCTGTATTCTACCCGTGTACCCAGCAGGGTTTTGGTCTGCATATTGTACAGCGAAGAGCTTTCGAAGGATACCTGGATATCTTGCCCCGAAGCCAGAATCGACTGGTCCAGGATGGTCACCTTGCCCCCAAAGTAATCGACGGTATAATCCACGCCCTCGGTCAGGGTGCGCCCCCCCGCCGTGACAGTTACGCTACCCTCGGCCAGGTTGAAGGTGTTGAGCGGAATTTCGGAGCTACTCGACGAGCGGTAATAGCCCTCCAGGCTAAAGCGATTTAGCTCTGGAAATCTCTGTTTGGCGTCGGCCTGGGTCAGGTCGTAGAGGGGCGAGAAGACGTAGCGGGAGACTTCATTGGGGTCGTTGTCGAGCCGATCGGCCAAGTGATCGCCAAAGGGTTCCAGCACCGGGAAGATGATCAAGCCCTTATCAGATTGGATGGTAACCCCCTCGACGTAGTCGAAGTAGTTGTCAGGACCCGGCGCAGTGTGGTTGGTCAGTCGATCGAGCCCCACCACTTGGATAAGAGGCTGATTCTTGACCTTGCCCGAAGGCAGGTAGTTGATTTTTCCGGCGCTGGTGCCCGACTCGTACTTCACATCCAGAAAAAAGCCGTCATTCTTGATGCCGTAGCCAATGCTGTAAATGTTTTTCATCATCAGGTCCCAGGCCGGATAAGGAGCTACCCGCAGCACCGAAGGCTTGAGCATCTTGGTGAAGAGGACGTTGGAGTTGAGGCCCGTAGTGGGTACATCATCGGTAAATTCTCCTACCTGATAGGTCTCGCCGTTGAGGCTGTAATTAAATGCTACGAAAAGCACCTCGTCGGGGCGCAGGGGCGTGTTGAGGCTGATATACCCCAACTGCGAGTTGACGGAGTATTCGTTTTCTTCCAGGCGCCGCATGTTGCCCACCACCTGAAAGTCGGTAGTGTTTTCCATCTGTAAGCCCGGCAAGCTCTCCACGGCACTTTTGGCAGCGTTTTGCTGGCGAGCCGCTTCGGCCTGGGTCAGCAGGCGGTAGAGGTTGTTGGCGTCGTTGTCTGGCAGGCGCTGGCTAGGGTTGAGGGTGAGGTTACTGTTGAATACCCGCCCCGAATCCTGCCCCAAGGGGATGTTGTTTTCCCCCAGGTCTACAAAGCCCACGATGTTACGATTGTTACGGGTAGAGCCTTGCTGCTCGCGCCACACTTGCACCCGGTTGATGCGCAAGGTGGAGCGAATGATGGGCAGGTCTTGCAGCGCATCTTCGTAGCGCGAGCGGAAAAAATGGGAGAGAAAGTAGTGGCGGTTTTGATCGTATTCGACCACCTCTTTTTCGTAGGGCGTCTCTACCGCGCCACCGCCCGAGACGTTGATGCTCTCTACTTGCCCGCGCTCGATTGAGGCCAGGCCCGTGACGTACACCGGGCCAAAGCGGAGCTTGGTTTTCAAGCCCATGAGATTTTGGCGGCCCTGAATCAGGGAGTTTCCCAACTGCATCGAGACATTACCCGCCGCGATTTCCTGCACGATCTGGTCTTCTGACCCTTGGTGGCGGAGTTTGAGCTCATTTTCGAAGTCGAAGGTAGCCTGGGTGTCAAAGTCGACATTAAGGCGCAGCTTCTCCCCGATTTTGCCCACTACCCCGAGCTGGATCTGCTGCTGAAAGTTGAACGTAGTCACGCGCTGCTGACGCAGGGGCAAGGCCGGGTTGTCGGTGCGGTTGCGATCAAGCGAGAAGTTGAGCGTGGCATACCCCGTAGGCGTGATGGTGATGGTACCCCCGCCAAAGATATCTTCGAGCGCCTCTACGTCGACCGACAGCTCCAGGTCGCGCTCTAGCTCCTCATTGGTCTGCAGTGATTTGTCGCGAAAATACTGCCGATGCTGCTGCTTCGCCCGGTAT
>CAYVAP010000514.1:0-4141 GCA_964449365.1 uncultured Bacteroidia bacterium | reverse complement strand
GCCCGACGATCAAGTGGTAGGGCTTCTGCCGAGATTGGTGCTGCGCTTTCGGAGAGGATTGGATCCTGCGCTGCTGTATCCAACCCTCAGCCAACGCCCGGAGGTGCAGAGCCTAGAGTCATTGCTAAACGGCGCTTGGCGGGTGCATACCCATGCGCTCAGCGATTTGTGGAGCTTGCAGGATTGGTTGTGGCAACAAGGATGGCCTAGTTGGTGTCAGCCTGATTTTCTGGTGCGTATGATGCCTGCGGACCCCTACGCCGGGGAGCAATTTTTTCTTCACAATACCGGGCAATGGGTCGATGGCCTGAGCGCTACCAGCGATATCGACATCGATGCACCCGAAGCCTGGGCGCTGGAGCAAGGTGATTCCAGCGTGATTGTGGCCGTGTTTGACAATGGCTTGGAGGCCCACGAAGACCTCGAAACCCCAGCGGGCAACTCACGCGTGCTGCCTGGTTACTCTGTCATCGGGGGGAGCAATGGCGCACCCCTAATCGGCAGCGAGAGCCACGGCATGGGTTGCGTGGGGTTGATTGCGGCCAGCCACAATGGCTTGGGGGTGCAAGGGGTGGCTCCCAGAGTGTCGTTGCTGCCCATCTATACCCCCCTTTCTTTGAGCGTTTCCATCGCCGACATCGCCAATGGCCTCACCTGGGCCTGGCAAACGGGCGGGGCAGATGTGATCAACTGCTCCTGGGCCTTGCCTACCTGCGATGCCACCGGATATCCCGTGCTGGTGCAAGCCATTCGCGACGCGCTCACCTTTGGGCGGGGCGGCTACGGGACTGTGCTGGTTTTTGCGGCTGGCAATGACACCCTCAACTGTGTGCGCTTTCCCGCCATGATGGATAGCACCATTGGAGTCGGAGCCATCGATCTGCAAGGCAATCCCTCGGTGTATGCCAATCGGGGGCTGGCCCTCGATGTGGTGGCTCCTTCCTCTGGTATGGGCGATAATGTGCGCACCATCGATCGGGTGGGTGCCGACGGCGTCAATATCAATGGTACCAACGACCTGCTCAACCTGGACTACACCCGCAATTTTGGGGGTACTTCCAGCGCGACTTCCCTCACCAGCGGAGTGGTAGGCTTGCTGCTCTCGGCCTACCCCAACCTGATGGCTTATGATGTACAGCAAATTTTGCGCGATGCCGCCGATGACATGGGCCCTCCCGGGTTGGATGCAGATTATGGCTACGGTCGGCTCAATGCCTTCGCCAGCCTCAACGAAGCCAGCGCGTATGGACCACTGGCACAGGCTGATTGGGGCTTGCAAGCCAGCGTGAGCGAGCAGGGGGTACACTTGCAGTGGCGGGGAGTCCCTGCCGGCGGCACCTTGCAGCTAGTGCGTCGCTATGCTCAGCAACATACCGAGGTAGCCCGCTGGGCCGAGGGCCCACGTCCCCACCAATTCGTAGACCAACCTCTGGCTGCGGGGTGGAACCTCTATCGCCTGAGGCACGTGGATCAGCTCAGTAATGAGCAACACTCGCGCTGGGTGCGGGTGGACTGGCAGCAGGAGCGTGATGCGTGGTTTGGCGAATTCGCTCGCCGAAGCAGTGGCTGGCATTGGCGACTCCCCGCTACTTGGCAGGGTGGGGGAGTGGTGCGCCTCTTCGATCTTACCGGACGCGAAGTCTATCGACAGCCACTGGCTAACACAGAGAGGCTGGAAGTAAGCCTGCCTAGACCGGCGCAGTCTGGCCATTACGTGCTGCAACTGCAAGATGCACAAGGGCGCAGGCAACACCGACGGGTGCGCTGGTGAGGTCTGGCAAAAACCGCTTTGGGGGCCGCTTCGTAGATGAAAAGAAACCAATCGCCGATGCGCCGATTTATGCTTCGTCTCTCTTTGGGTAGCCTATTGCTCCTGGCCTGTGGCAAATCCGACCGCATGGTAGAAAACTCTGCTTACGACACCCTTTTGCGTCGACTAGTGCCTCAAGAGGCTCCGGTGATGAGTGTGGCCAAAGCCGCTAAGCGCGAAGATCTAACCTACCTTGACGCGCGGGCCAGGGCAGAGTATGAAGTGAGCCATTTGCCCCAAGCGCGATGGATCGGCTACGAAGCATTTGACAGTAGCCGGGTGGTTGAGCTCGACCGAGAGCAGCCCTTACTGATTTACTGCTCAGTGGGCTATCGCAGCGGCAAAATCGCTGAGCGATTGCAAATCATGGGCTTTCAAAAAGTCTACAACCTATACGGCGGCATCTTCGAATGGGTCAACCAAGGCCACCCTGTACAAAACCTCCAACAACAACCCACCGACAGCGTACATGGCTATAGCCGCACCTGGGGCATTTGGGTCAAGGAAGCGAAGGTGGTTTACTGAAAAGCCGGAATTTGCTATTCGACATCGCGAATGGCTAATTGCTAATTCCTAATTTTCCATCTGAGATACGGGCCAGATGATAGCGCACCAGCCCATCGATGGGGGCAGCCTGTACCAAAGGTACTTGGATCTGTCGCTGCTGACAGGCTTCCTGCCAAACGTCCTGAAAATGAAAGCCTACTGAGCCTAGCACCGCCAGGGGTTGCTGACGATAGTCTTCGAATTGGCAGACGCTGTGATCGAGAAAGGCCAAGAAGCGATTTCTCACCATGGTTCGAAGTGCAAACTCATCCATCAATTGGTGTAGCAGCGGTACCAAGCTCGCCAAAAACGCGGCCGGGTGCTCAGCGTGATACACCTCCCGCAACAGTACTGCGGGGGGCCGTCCCAGCACTTGCAACGAGCGATCGGCTACGGACTCCAGCAGGTTTCCTTCCAGCAGCGCCTTGAGCCAAGCGCGGCTGAGATCAGTGCCACTGCCTTCGTCCCCCAGCAGATAGCCCAGCCCACCTCGCTGCTCCAGAATTTGATCGCCCTGAAAACGGCAGGCGTTGGAGCCAGTGCCCAGGATGGCAACTATGCCTTGCGACCATCCAGTAGAGCGCACTGCTGCTAGCAGGTCGTGATGAACGGAAATTTTTGTGGTCGGAGGAAGTACTTGCCGCAGCACTCGGATGAGATCGGTTTGCTGTGGTAATTGGCTGAGTCCGGCTCCGTAAAAATAGACCGTACCGTCCGCGAGATCCTCTTTCGACTGAGCTAGCGCAGCTTCGAGGCGACTTAGCAGGTCGCGGTCACTAAGGGTGTTGGGATTGAGCCCCTGGCTTTCCCAAGCTCGAAACAGTTGTCCCTCCCGGCACCAGCGCCAGGCAGTTTTGGTTGCGCCACTTTCGGCAATCAGGATATTGCTCATCTTCTTTCAACGGCAAATTCTAGGCCGTCTTGCCCCCGATGCAACGCCTAGGTAAGATTTTTCGACTATTCAGTAAAAGATCATGCGAACTCTCTGGCGTGGCCTGCTGATGTGCGGGCTATGGTTTCCCTTGGTGGCTTTTGGGCAGCAATTAGCCGTCGAGGTGCTGCAAACCACCCTGAGCTACCGCAGTTTACAATCCTTTTGGTGTACCAATGACAGCGCAGAAGTGCTATTGAGCCAGGTGATCACCCAGGGGCACCTGACCAGTAGCCTGGAACTAAGGCGGTGGGAGCGTACTATTCCCATGCGGAGCCACTCTGACTCGGCGCAACCTTACGAACTTTTGATACAACGCTTCAAGATCAACACCGAGGGAAGCAAAGCCAAGGTCAAGTTTACCTACCACGACCGCGTGAAAGCACGACTCACCTTACGCTTGGAGCAAGGCATTTGGCACGTGACTGGAGCCTGGATTCGGCAAAAGCGTCCCTGCGACCCCAACCAGGCAGGAAGTCGCTTCGTGTGGCAGTTCTGAGGGTCGGATTGACTCCCTCTGCCTACTGGACTTTTGACGCTCAGCGCTACCTTCCGTAGTTTCTAAAACATTGATAACCAGAAGTATACGCCAGACAGACATTGCACCCAATGCTATTTTTTGCGGTTTTATGAACGGCTCCCGTTTCTCCAAACCTCCAAAAAATAAAAATATCATTTGTGTGATAAATGAGGATTTTTTTGCGTGCTGTATGTATTTGTCTGATTTTCAGTAGGTTGTATCTATAAATGAGTAGTCTGAGATTGGAACTCTTGATAAAAATGCTTGTCAAAAGTCCAGTGCCTAGTAACGCTCAAAAAATAAGTTGGCCTTCTTCGCCTGAGAATAGGAGGTC
>CAYVAP010000513.1:0-4151 GCA_964449365.1 uncultured Bacteroidia bacterium | reverse complement strand
CTTATTGATAACAAGGCCATTCAATAAATCAACCACTCTACCATTCGACCACTTTAAAGTATAAGGTAGTCAGGCACAGCGTTTACCTACCGTTCATATCGGCTCGCTCAATGGCCGCCCAAGCGGCTGTATTTACTTTCCATCGAAGCATACTCGCCATGCTACCGGAGCGGAGATCATCGATCCATTTAGACAGAATTTAAGGATTCTCAGGATACTAAGCACCTGAAGACCATTCTGTTAATTCTGTCTATTCTGTCAACAAACGAGCGACCCAAAGGCTCATGTCCAGCAGGATACATTCTGGCCTTACTCCAGCAGTTCTCCACTCGTTATCAACACTTTTTCCACCGCTTGGCGTCCCTTTTCGCCCAAACTCAAGGAGTAATCATTGACATACAGATCGATATGGGCCTGCATCACCTCGGGGTCCATCTCTTGGGCGTGGGCGCGTACATAATCGCGCGAGGCTTCAGGGTGGGCAAACGCGTAGGCTACGCTCTCATGCATCATTCGCTCCAGATCAGCGATGACCTTGGCCCCCAGGCTGCGCCGAGCCACGATGGCTCCCAGAGGGATCGGCAGTTGGGTCTGGTTCTCCCAATATTCGCCCAGGTCGCGCACCAGGCGCAGACCATGCTGCTGATAGGTAAAGCGATTCTCGTGAATGATCACCCCCAAGTCTACCTCACCTCGCTCCAGAGCAGGCATAATCTCGTGAAAGATTAACTCGACCTTGTGGGTCAACTGAGGCGCATAGAAACCCAGCAGCAGATTGGCAGTGGTGTTTTCGCCAGGAATGGCTACCCGAAGATCACCCGAGGCCAGTTGCTCGGGGCTGATCGGATCGCGAGAGATGAGCAATGGCCCGCAGTTGTGCCCCAGGGCGCTGCCCGCATCGAGCAAATGATAGTGGTCTTGCACCCGAGCCAGGGTGTTATAAGAGATCTTGACCATGTCCAATTCACCCGCCAGTGCCTTTCGGTTGAGGTGAAAAATATCGCCCAACTGTACATCGAACTGGTAATCGCCTACCTCGATGCGACGGTGTACCAGGGCATCGAACATGAAGGTGTCGTTGGGACAGGTGCTAAAGCCGAGAGATAACTGCATAAACCTAAGAGATCGCGTGGAGTTGAGAAAATAGATAAACGCAAGAGCTAGGCAGAAGTTGACGAGTGGGGAAAGTGCAAAGTGCCCCGTTAAAAGCATGTTATATTCTTCACTGTGCGTCCTGCGAAAACTCATTTCAACCGGGCGATAGTAGCCCGAAATTGCAATCAAGTAGGCATAGATACCTAAGATTAGGTACGCCTCCTGCCCTTCTTTTACCTAGCGTTGGGTATTGTGTGCTGGTAAGTTGACGGATACTTTTGTTTTCATTTACTTAGACTCAATCTAAATCAGTCGGTGCACTGAGGCACTAGTGCTTGGAATTCGAAATTCGTGATCAGTAATTTGTAGTTGAAAGCACTGCTGGTCAGAATCCCATGCGAATTTCGAATGGTTAATTAATTGGTTCTAAAGGCACTAGTCATCCAGTACGGTCTTTTCACTGCTAAATCTGCGTTATCCATGAGCTTGACTCCTCTTTTCATCCAGTCCCCAGTCCACACACGAGAGGTTCCTTTGTCCAAGCTACGGGCAGGCGAGCGCGGCCGGATTGCGCGTATCGATGAGCCAGCCCTAGAGATTGCTTTGCTAAAAATGGGTATCACCGTCGGCGACCAGATTACCTACTCAGGTGCTGCTCCGCTAGGGGGCCCCATTGCGGTGCGGGCCGCACACACGAAGTTCTCGCTGCGCCGAGAAGATGCCACCCACCTATGGATCAACCGCAGATAGTAGCCGCCAAGGCACGGGCCGTCGCCTTGGTGGGCCCCCCTAATAGTGGTAAAACCTCCCTCTTCAACGCACTCAGCGGCCTCAATCAACGGGTCGGCAATTTTCCTGGTGTTACAGTAGAAAGAAAATCAGCTCAGCTTCATGGCTCGGACCATCGGCCCATCAAGCTCATTGACTTGCCTGGCACCAATAGCCTCTATCCCTCTTCGGAAGATGAACAGGTAACTTTCGACATTCTCCACCAAACCCAGCACCCCGATTACCCCGATTTGGTGGTCGTGGTGGCCGACGCGACGCAGTTGCGCCGGGGACTCATGCTGGCCACCCAGGTCATGGATCTAGGGTTTCCCGTCATCTTAGTCCTCACCATGATGGATCTGGCCGAGCAGCAAGGCATCATCTTGGATACCGAGCAACTGGGACGATTGATCGATAGCACCGTAGTAGGCCTTTCGGTGAAACGCAAACAAGGGCTGGATGACCTTCGGCAGCAAATGGCCGCAGAACAACGCCCCGCCGCGAAACCAGTCATGAGCATCCCGCCTGGCTTCTCGCCCATCATCGATGAGCTGCGGCAGATCCTGCATACCGACAATCCCTACCGAGCCTATCAAGCCTTGGTAGCACCGCAGCACTTCCGAGAGCTCGATCCCCATGTGGTGGCGGGCCTGCGCGAACAAGGCCACATCGACGAGCTTACCGCTCAGCAGCTTATTTCCAACGAGCTGTTGGTACGCCTCGATCGTGCAGATGAGCTCAGCCAGGAGGTGAGCAGCGACCCACCTACCCTGCGCGAACAGCTGACGGAGCGCCTCGATGCGGTACTCACCCATCCAGTATTGGGCTATCTGATCTTTATCGTCATCCTACTCATGATCTTTCAGGCAGTGTTTGCCTGGGCGACCTATCCCATGGATTGGATCGAAATTGGGGTCGATGCTTTCAATAGCTGGCTCAAAACCACCCTCCCTACAGGCTGGCTGACGGACCTCATCACCGACGGGCTCATCACGGGACTAGGCGGGATCGTGGTATTCGTGCCGCAGATTGCTTTTCTGTTCTTCTTCATCACCCTGCTGGAAGAGTCGGGCTACATGGCCCGAGTCGTATTCTTGATGGACCGCATCATGCGTCCCTTCGGCTTCAGTGGTCGCTCCGTCATTCCGTTGGTAGGCGGCATGGCCTGTGCCATTCCTTCCATCATGATGAGCCGCAACATCCCCAATCGCCACGAGCGTCTCATCACCATCTTGGTGACTCCGCTGATGAGTTGCTCAGCTCGTATTCCGGTGTACACCCTGCTGATTGCGCTGTTTATTCCGGCGGGGACCATCGCAGGCATCGATCAGCGAGGCTTGCTGATGACAGGGATCTATCTGCTGGGCTTTTTGCTAGCGCTGCTCATGGCCTGGGTCTTCAAGACCCTCTTCCGATATCGCGCGGGAGGGATGTTTTTGATGGAATTGCCCGCCTATCGCATGCCGCGCTGGCGCAACGTGGGCCTCACGGTGTACCAAAAGGCCCGCGCCTTTGTGGTGGAAGCCGGAAAAGTCATCCTCATCATCAGCCTGATCTTATGGGCCATGGTAGCCTACGGACCCGGCGACGAGATGAGAGCCATCGAGCAGAAGTATGCCCCCTTGATGGCTCAGGCGGATAATCCCGAAGCCCAAACCAGACTGGCCGAGGCCAAAGCCTCCGAAGAACTCAATGCTTCTTACGCCGCCATGCTAGGCAAATTCATCGAGCCAGCCATCGCGCCGCTAGGCTACGACTGGAAAATCGGCATTAGCCTCATCACCAGTTTTGCCGCCCGCGAAGTCTTCGTGGGGACCATGAGCGTGATCTATCAGCAGCAAGATGCCGACGTTACCATCTCAGGAGATCGGCCTCGGGTGCCGCTGGTCGAGCGCCTGCGCCGCGAGCGAGATCCCGATACGGGCAAGCCAGTGTATACCGCCGCGACCGTGCTCTCGCTCATCGTATTTTATGCCATCGCCATGCAGTGCATGAGTACCCTGGCTGTCACGCGCAAAGAGGCGGGCTGGACCTGGGCTGCCGTGATGCTCGGCTATCTGACCGTGCTTGCTTATCTGGCTTCTCTCCTGACCTATCAGGTAATGGCGGCCTAGTCATGCGTTTCGCGGGTCAAAGTTCGTAGGGTTGCCCTGCAAGTGCAATCCCTGAGTGAGCCAACTTGGGAGGGGCTGGCCTGCACCGAAGCCCCACTGTCCTCCTTTCATATATACTACGGGGCGTAAGGATCGTAGAGTTGTAAGACACTATCACTTATTGATAACAAGGCC
>CAYVAP010000512.1:0-4155 GCA_964449365.1 uncultured Bacteroidia bacterium | reverse complement strand
ACCGCATTCTCCGCGCCATAGATTTCATCATCGGCTTCCTGTCCTTGAAAGCCGTAGCGATACCCCTACTCCCCCACCACGTACTCTCCGCTCGCCGGATCGAAGTATCCCCAATACTTTCTGCCGTTGATGGCAAAGGTGATGGGCATGGCTCCTTGACGCAGGCGATCGGGGGGAAAGTCTTTGGCGACCAGGGCCGGGAGTTGGTCGGCGGTGGGCACCAGGGTGCGCAGGTCGATCAGGCTGGGAAAAGATACGCTCTGGCTTTTTTCGTCGATCACGATGCCCGTGAGGCCGTGGTTGCGCATGGGCCACACCGCGCCCAGGGAAAGCCGCACCAGATCGCGACCGACGGGCTGCATGGCCAACGCCAGATGGGGAGCCTCAGACCAGCGGGCCAGCACCTCAGCCAGGGGCCATTCATCCTGGCTTTGCCCTGCGGGATGGCGAATGACCACCGGCCCGGTGCGCAGCTCCAGCGGATCTGCGTTGGTATAAGCAAAGGTAGTGAGCGGCCTGAGGCTAGTCAGATCGTAGATGCGAAAGTACAGCGAATCGCTGGTAGCCGCCAGTTGGTAGAGGTTCAGGTCGGCCAGCAGCGAGTTGCTACGGCCCTGCTCGGTGGGGGTGGGCAGGTGATACTCCTCTTTTTGATTGCTATCCAGGTCGATCTGAGCCACGGTGGTACCACCAGCCTGATCATGGGTAAGGTACAACTGGTTGCCTTGCAGGTAGAGCTTAGCTGGCGAATAGGTCTGATCGAGCTGATGACGGTTGCTACTGTCGATGCGCACCATGAGATCCTGCACCTCTCGGTCCAGGGATAGCCGTTGCAGATCGAAGATCTCAGTATGAAAATCGCGCCCCCCTTCGAAGCGGCACAGGCGGATCTGATCCCCACTGCGCGGCAGGCGGATCATGTGCAGAGCCCCTTGGTAGGTAAAATTGGCCCACTGGGTGCTCCCGCGGAAGAGATCGGCCATATTCATGCGAAACATCTGGGTACTGCCCGTTTCGGGTAGCACTTGGAGCACCTGCACCTCGTCGCTGCCTTTGTCGCGATAGATGATGTTGAGCTGCCCCTCGCGGTAGGTAAATCCCAGTTGGTCGACCTGATCAGAGGGAGGCAGATCAGTCAGTTGAAAGCGATCAATCAACTGAAGGCGCTCGTCGAGGTGAAAGATTTCGGCCTCAGCGCCTTCCTGAAAGAGCAGCAGCACCCCTCGGGCATTGCTGAAGGCATAGACCTCACTGCCGGGAGGCAGGCTGTCGGCGGGCAGGCGGTTGAGTTCGCGGATGGGCTGAGCCATCGCAGCCACTAGGCCCAGGGTCAAGGCGGAGAGCAAGAGAAGACGCTTCATGCAATGGATGGTTCAGGTACGGTAGTTCAACGCAAGCTAGCCCAAAGAGTTAGCCCCCGCTAGGGTAGGTCGCTGATCCGCTCGGCCTCCAGTTTCACACCTTTTCCAAAGTAATGGAACGACAGCGCGTCCGCTTCGAATTGCAGGTAGAACCGCACATTTTCCAGAATGAAAAAATGCCCAGGCTTAAAGGGATACAACTGGAAGGGATCCAGCCCTTGGGTGTTATTCAATTGCTCGTAGAACAGGTTTCGATCCCGGACGGTGATCCGAAATTCGTAGCCCTTCCCTGCATAGATGCCGCCCAAGCGGGCGTACTGCTCTTTTTGCTTGAGGAAAGCAGGCTCTCGGCGATGGGACAGATGCTGCGCCATGAGCATGATGAAGGAATCCTGCGGGGCTGCCGCCAAGGCTGGCTCGATGAGCGCCTCGGCCCGGTCAAAGTCATTGTCCCGAAAAGCCTCAAACAGGGTAGCTACCGCTTCTTTGACCGGGGTAGCCAATAAGGTGCCCCGATTAAAACCCTGCTCGACGCGCATATACGTTACGTTGCCCTGCTCGTCGCGACCAAACTCTGCCCGAATGCCGTGGACCGTACCGAAGGTGCTATCGGTCAAGGGATACAACAGAAAACGAGCCTGAGAAGGCGCCTGGAAAGATAGCTGATCGATCACCCAGGAAAGCGTGAATTGAAATTGGGTCAGGTTACTCACCCAGTACTGCCCCAAAAAGGGCGCAACCTCTTCTTCCGTCATGGGGGCATGGGCCTCAGCATACGTGCAATGAGCCAGCATGTCTTCGAAGGGAGTGGTGTTGTCAAATAAGAGGCTACCCTGCTGAAACAACTGCTTGGCTTCGGGCAGGCGATGCAGGGCCAGCAGGATTTGCCCCTTGAGTAGCATACCCGGCTCATCCTCTGGGTGATCGCGCAGGTAGGCATCGATCACGGCTAGGCCCTCACTTGCACGCCCCAGCAAGAGCAGGCTCTTGGCTTCCAGAATCATCGTGGAGTTCTGATCTTGTTGCAAGGCGCGGCTACGGGCGATGGCCTCCAGGCTCACCTGATACTGATTTTGCGTGAAGGCTTCCGTGATCAACTGCACCCAGTGGGTGGTATTGTCGGGCTCTAGCTGGGTCATGAGTTGCAGCAGTTGCAGCGCCTTTTCATTCTCCCCCTTCACTTTGTAATTCAGTTGTCGCGCGTAGACGCTATACAGCTCGGGCATGCGATCGATTTGGGCCAAGGCCAAGTCGAGATAGCGGCGCACTTGCTCGCCTCGGCGTTGGTAGTAGTACAAGACACTGGCGTAAGTAAACGCCGCCCAAGCAAACGTAGAATCGAGCTGCACGGCGCGCTCCATTAGATATAAGTAGTTGGGGTTCTGCCTGCGCGACGCGTCATAAATGGCCTTGGCATAGGACTCATAGGCGGCTGGCACCCGGGTCAGCACCTCTGAGAGCGGCAGATCAGGCGTAGCTGACCACTGCTCAGGCGTCAGGCCAAGCGCGGGGCGAAGGGCCTGACCGATGCTGTCGACCAGAGGGAGGAAGCTCGCCGCTTTGACGGTGAAGGTTTCCTCTAGCTGCCCTGAGGGAACCCGGTGAAGGGCCACCTGAGCCGAAAAGCCTGCTGCTTCTCGTTGTACGCTGCCTCGCAGCAGCCAATCGGTACCCTGCGCCACGGCAGCACTCAGTTGGGCGCTCAGCGCAGTCTCGAATTTTTGCTCCCCAAAGTGCGTGTTGCAATAGGGGTTTTGGTCCAAGTCAAAGATCAGCGCATGAGGCAGCCCATAACCAGCCCATTCCAACGCCGAATCGCTCTTGCTGACCTCAAAATGCCCCAGGTATACCTCGCGCCGCTCTTCTCTGGGAATGATCTCTTGCACAACGGTTTGGCCCGAAGCATCGGTAAACTCGATGGTACGAGACGAGGCTTCCGCCTCGAATAGGTTGATCAGCGGCGCGTAGATAAAGGGAGCCAACAACAGAAATAGCACCAGTCCTCCTGCGTACTTAGCCCAGATGGGCAGGCGCTGCAACCAAGTTTGCTCCGCTGAGGTACGCTTGAGAAACTTTCCCTCCAGATTTTTGGGGTTGGGCACTTGCAGGCCCTCATTCACGATGGCAAAGACCTCGATGGGCTTGACGACGTTTTTGAAGGTAAAAAGCCCCAACGACGTCCCTTTGAATTCGGGCTGGTTTTTGATTTGGTCGAATACACTCTCCGATACCAGCACCGCACCGGGCACGGCCATCGACTCTACCCGCGAGGCCAGGTTGACCCCATCGCCGATCACCTCCGTCTCAGTAATCAATATGTCGCCGGTGTGCAAGCCGATGCGCAGCGGCACGACCGGCTCTGCCTGAAACTCACGCTGCATCGCCACAGCGCAGGCCACTGCGTCTACCGCCGAGTCAAAGACACTCAGGGTGCCATCGCCGTAGTACTGCACGATCTGCCCGCGATAGGCGGTATGCTGCCGCTCAAACACCTCTCGATGCCGCTGCCGAATGGCGATGGCCCGAGGCTCATCGGTCTGCATCAGCGCGGTATAGCCCGCGATGTCGGTAAACATGATAGCGGCGAGACGACGAGTGCTTGACATGAAAGGAAAGATTGAGTGAAGAACCCCAGAAATATAAGCAATCTGGGAATATCTTTTGCGAATAAATGTTCATTCTACGTTGACTTACCTATATGAACGGTTAGGGATATAAGGGAATAAGGGTATAAGGTGATCAGGTACAGCATTTATGCTACGTGGCGTAAGCATTGTAGAGTGGTAAGACACTA
>CAYVAP010000511.1:0-4156 GCA_964449365.1 uncultured Bacteroidia bacterium | reverse complement strand
TAAGGGAAATAAGGTATGAGGGTATCAGGCACTTTGGTCAGCCCCCCACATATTGACTCACTCAGTGGCCGCCCAAGCGGCTAAATTTACTCACCTATATGAAAGGTCAGGGGTATAAGGGAAATAAGGTATAAGGGTATCAGGCACTTTGGTCAGCCCCCCACATATTGGCTCACTCAGTGGCCGCCCAAGCGGCTATCTTTACTTTCAATTACGAATTCCTCATTACGAATTTCGAATGCGAAGCACTAATGGTGCCCAGGATAAATGGTCAGCGAATCAGCACAAAGGTGCCTTTTTGCAACTCACGATTGCCAGTGCGAGGATCGTAAAAGGTCAACATCCAGGAGTAATGGCCTTCAGGCATCGGCTCATGCTGAAAAGTGCCGTCCCAAGTGGCATTGACATCCTCACTTTCGTAAATGAGCGTCTGTGAGTCGTCGTAAATGCGTAGTTGATAGCCGTCGAGGCCACAGGCATATTGCACAGAAAACGTATCATTGATACCATCATCATTGGGAGAGATGGCCGTCGGAATATAAACGATACAGGCTTCACCGCCTTGGTCGGGTACGTCTAGCTGAGCGCAGGCGACCGTGGCGTGTAGCATGACAAGAACGAGTAAAAGTAACATGTGGAAGCGCGGGTTCATAAGGTCTAGCTCTCAGGATGAACAAAGCTAAAACGAGAATCAGCCGGGAAGCCCTTAGATCCCGTGAACGGGTCAAATCTGACCCTCATCTTCAGAAATGGCCTCTCCTATGGTGGGAAATCTTCCCCTTTAGCCGTATGAGGCCGAGGTTGGCGCTTCCTCTAGAAAGCCGTATCATCGCGGCTCGAACGCAAGTAAATTTATCTATGATGCGATGGACGTGGTCTCGTTTGCCTTGGCTGCTGATGGCCGTCATAGGTGGCAGCCTGTTTACTCAAGCCCAGACCGGCAGCTTTGCGGCTGATACCGTACCTCTACTCTCTACGCGTCTGCTTCAGACCAGCCCCCAAACGGGGCGGCATGTCTCGGTGATCACAGCTCAGGAAATCAACCGCCTGCCGGTACAAACCATCGACGAACTGCTGCGCTACGTCAGTGGCATTGAAGTGCAGGCCCGTGGGCCGCTAGGGGCCCAAGCCGACATCCTCATGCGGGGCAGTACCTTCACCCAAGTACTGATGCTGATCGACGGCATGCGCCTCAACGATCCCCTGACCGGGCACTTCAACGGCTACCTGCCCGTATCCATGGCCGAAATCGAGCGCATCGAGGTGCTCCGCGGGCCGGCGGCAGCGCTCTATGGCCCCGATGCGGTGGGCGGAGTGATCCATATCATCACCAAGACCTTCGATCCGCTGCGGCAGCAGAGTGGGGACGAATTTGGCATACAAATCGGGCAGGGCCTGCAAGACCTCGACCGGCAGCGCGACCGCGCCTATCTGCTCACCGCCCAGGGCGGCGGCTACCTGCAACGTGGGCGCTATGACCTGGGCGGTGGCTTCACCCTCAATCGCAGCAACGGCGAGCGCCTGCCTCCCGATACCCTCGACCAGCGCAACGACGTGGACGTGCGCACCCTCTCGCTCTCGGGCCGCGTAGACCTCGGCAGAGGCTGGGCCGCCATGCTGCGCAGCGCTTATGACGAGCGCACCTTCAATGCCTTCCGCTACTACACCCTCAGTCCGCTCGACCGCTCGCGGGAGCAGACCCGCCAAGGCTGGCTACAGGGGCGCGTGTCGCATCAGGGGCGGCGCAGCCAGACCACCATCGATCTGGCCTACAAGGCCATGCGCGATAGCTTTTTGTTCAACCCGGACCTCCCCGCCAATATTCACACCACGCAATTTGCCAACCTGCAAGTGCATCACGTGCAGCACCTCAGCCCTGAGCTAGACCTGGCTTACGGCGGGCAACTGGATCGGCGTCGCATCGAGAGCAGCGACCGGGGCGACCACGCCGCCAATCACACCGGCGCGTACGTGATGGCCTTTTATCAGCCCCTCTCGGCCCTGTCGCTCACCGGTAGCCTGCGCGGCGATTACGACGAAAATTACGGCTTCGAACTGCTGCCGCAGCTCAATGCGAGCTATGCCCTCTCTCGCCTCACGCTGCGGGCGGCGGCAGGTCGCTCCATCCGCGCGGCTGATTTTACCGAGCGCTACGTGGGCTACAACCTGCCCGCACCCATCGCGCCGGGCCGCAACCTGGGCAATCCTGCCCTGCAAGCGGAGCGCGCCTGGAGCTACGAATTGGGAGCCGATGGCCACCTGCTGCCCGGGCTGCGCGTGAGTGCCACCGCCTTTCTGCGGCAGGGCCGCAACCTGATCGACTACGCCCTGCAACCCGGCTCAGCCTTGCCCCGACCCGACCGAGCCGCCTCCGATACCGCGCTCTATCTGCTAGCCCAAAACGTAGCGACAGTCAACACCATGGGCGTAGAGGCCGAGCTGATGTACGCCCAATACTGGACCGATCGCCTGGGGATGGACGCCCGCCTGGCTGCCCTGTGGGTGGAAAGCGACGCAGGCGATGCGCCGCCCTCGAAGTATCTGGCCAACCACGCCCGCCTGCAACTCAGCGGGCGCTTGCGCTTCGATCTGGGTCCGGTTTCACTGAGCAACACCCTGCTCTATAAGCACAGAGACGCCGAAGCCGCCGCCGCCCTGGGGGTGGATCTGGAGGAAAGGTACTTTTTGTGGAATACCAAGCTGGAACTCTGGGGGCCACAGCGGCAGGTGAGCCTCTGGCTGCAAGCCAACAATGTGCTGGATGCGCAGTACCAAGACATCCTCGGGGCCTATCTGCCCGGGCGCTGGGTGCTGCTGGGCATCAATTGGCAGCTAAGGGGGTAGGCAACTCCGCCGGGATTCCGTATCTTTTCACTCATGAAAACTCATGTCTTACTCCACGGTGGATGGCTGCTGCTGCTTGGCCTGATGATGCCTATGACAAACGCCCAAGTAGATTCCACCGAAGGGCGATGGCCCGCTCTGGTGGTGGACCGCCCGATCGAGAACTACCTCGACCTGGCTCCCTACGTGGAGGTGCTGATTGACACCACTGGTCGCATGCCCCTGGCTGAGGCCCAAGGGTCGCCTGATTTCGTGCCCTATGACAGCGCAAAAGGTGAATTTCCGCTGTGGCTGGGCGAGCGGCTCTGGGTGCGCCTGCGGGTGGCGCATACGGCAGATTTTGAGCAGAAAATGATGTTTTACACCGGGGAGACCGACTCGGTGCTGCGCTACCAGTACTTCGGCGATAGCCTGGCTGTGGCCCGCAATGGCAACCGGGTGCGGCCTGCCGAGCGGGACATCCCATTCGGACGACCGCAAGGCATTACCTTCACCCTGCCCGCGCGGGATACGGTGGAGGTGTACCTGCTGCTCGAAGAAAAGGCTTTCGCGGGCCCCGATCTGGTGCCACGCCTATACCGCTATCAGACCTGGCAAAATGAATTTTGGAATGAAAGCATCGAGTTTCTTGCGTCCCTTCTCCTCTTCATCGGGGCGGTATCGATCCTCACCCTTTACAACCTGATCCTCTTTGTTAGCACCCGCACCGTTACCTACCTCTACTATGCGCTGTACTTGATGGCATTGCTCCTGACCCTGTGTTTCGATGGCCCTGCCCGAGAATTTTCCCAATGGGCCTTTCCCGACCCGCGCTACAACTACCTGATGAGCGCCATTGGGATATGTAGCATCACCCTTTGCTACCTGCTCTTTGGCCGCAGCCTGGTGGAAACCAAGACCCTGACGCCGCGCTGGGACAAGGCCCTGCGCGTGATCATTGGCATACGGGTGGCGCTTTTGGTGGTGGCGGTTTTCGGCGTGGGCTTGGCCGATGCCTACGAACAAAGGTGGAATACCTTCATCGGCATCAGCCTCGTGATGATTGTGGTCGAAGGACTGATTTTGCTGGTGTACATGTATTGGCTGATTCGCGCCCGATCGCAGGTAGCCTGGTTCTTCATCGTGGGATCGATTTTGGTCTTTGGCAGCGGCCTGTCGCCCAAGTTGTTGCAGGCGGTCTTCAACTGGGAGCTTGACACCGACAACCTGCTGCTGGGTTCGCTGTTTTTGGAAATCCTGGTCTTCTCCCTGGGGCTGGGCTACAAGATGCGCAAGCAGCAGCGCGAGAAGCTCGAAGCCGAGCAGGCCCTCA
>CAYVAP010000510.1:0-4160 GCA_964449365.1 uncultured Bacteroidia bacterium | reverse complement strand
AGGCGGCTGCTGGCTCGCTCGACAGCCTCGCCTGACAGCCACCAAACCTGTCAAATCAACCGAAAGGATTGCCCAAGCCTCAGACTCTAGCGCCAACCGATCAGCCGCATCTGATCCCATGGGTGCTCCCTCAAAGCTAGCCAAGCCAACCATCGCGCGCAACGTCGCTGATGAAAACGCAGCCAAAGCAGTCCTCGACCCAGTTCAGGTGCGTCCTCATACCTGGGCCACAGCGGGGGCTGCTTCGACCCCTCCTCCAGCTCAGCCCCTTCCCGACTTCGCGGCTCCCGCAGAAGAGGCACATGAGCCATTGCATGAGCTAAAAGCGCTAAGTCTCATGCCTCGCGATCGTTGGGCACTGGCCTCGCCTTATCTAGATGGACAAACCGCTTTTTCCCTACTAATGCCCGCCGATAGCCGTCCGCCGGAGATGCGCATCGGCCTGATTGGTAGCCTTACCCGCACCAAGGCCGAGTTGTCTGGCCCCAACACAAAGGCAGGATACCTAGCTGGTCTTCGCATCGAGATGGTTATCAACCCACGCTGGCAGGTGGTTACGGGCATGACCTACGGCGTCCGCCGCTTTAGCCACACGTATTACACCACCATCAACGAGCAATCTTTCCCCAATGCGCTGGATGGCACCATGCGCCTGGTAGCGGTTCCGCTCATGATACGCTATCAATTCCCATCGGAGAGTAAGCTCTCCCTATACCTGCAAGGGGGAGTCGTTACTTTGGTGGGCATCGAAGAAACTTACAACCACTACGATCCTAGCGACCCTGCCAACAAAGGTGCCTTCAATCCTGTGCCTCGCCGACTCAAGCCCAAAGAGCAAGCCTGGAGTCTCAACACCTACCCCGGCAATGTGGAGGTGGCTTTAGGACTCGAATACGCACTCACTCGGCGCGTCGCTCTGCAACTGGAGCCTTCATTCCAGCAAAGCTTGCAGCGCACCAAGGGATCCGGCTCGCTGGGCGTAAAGAAAAAGCTGTATACCGCTGGCCTATCTTTTGGTACCGTCATTCGCCTGAGCGACCCTCAGCCCTGAGCAAAGCATGTGCCTTCACTTGTGTGAATGGGACACAGGTATGTGCAGCATGAAAAGTCTTATACCAAGCTCGAATGGTCAATTCCTCAGTTCTAAAAGCACTGGTCATTGGTTTCGACCCGATGAATATACCTCCTAAAGCTTCAGCGAGCTATTTTGAATGATGCTCATCCCTTACCCAAACGAAAGTATGCCGTTCATTCCAGGCAAATAGCCCTGATTGGCTCTGCGCAGCTTGGGCAACTCTATATGAGCGGTCAGGAGTACAAGGTGGTCAGGCACAGCATTTATCCTTCAAAGTGGTTGAATGGTAGAGTGGTTGATTGATTGAATGGCCTTGTTATCAATAAGTTATAGTGTCTTTCAATTCTACAATCCTTACGCCACGTAGTATACTTTCCGTTCATATTGGCTCACTCAGTGGCCGCCCAAGCGGCTAGCTTTACTCACCTATATGAAAGGTCAGGGGTATAAGGGAATAAGGTATCAGGCACTTTGGTCAGCCCCCCACATATTGGCTCACTCAGTGGCCGCCCGAGCGGCTAGCTTTACTTTCAACCTTGAACTTTGAACCGCGAAACTAATGACTAGTGCATAGGGGTTTCGGACAGTACAGCCCCTGATACCGCTGATGGGCATGGTTGGAAAAGTGACATGAATTTAAACAGGTATGCCAAATAGATGCCATACCGAATAAATGCTACGCCTGATCCAGGTAAAGCCTGAAAGCGCCGTCGTTGATAGACAAATTGGGGCTGGCCGCGAAGCTTGGGGTAGAAAAAGACTGTTTCGGCTTGAAGTTTGCCCTTAAAATATGTTGGGAGGGGAAAACCTACCCCTTTAGTTCACCGTATCTCAATCATATACCTTTTATCGGTTAATTTTACCTGACAATGGCAGCAACGATTCTTCCCGTTCTGTTTATGGGTTGGCTCAGCATTTACCTCCTGAGTTGGTACCTACTGATGGACAAGTCTGGCTATCCTGGTTGGTGGGCCTTGGTACCCGGGCTCAACCTATATATGCTCACTCGCATCGCTGGTCGATCTGGCTGGTGGACCATTGCTTTCTTCGTACCCATTCTGAATATTGCTGCTTCTCTGCTGATATGGACCGATATCGGGGAAAAGTTTGGCAAAAGCGCTGGTTTTAGCGTAGGGCTGGCTTGGATGAATTGGCTATTTTTACCTATCCTAGCGCTGGGCGATGATAAGATCCAGCGTGAGATACTGCCCGAAAATCTTGATCCCCGCTTAGAGTCTCGCCATCGCTTTTACAATGAGCAGGGTGATTTTGTCGAAGAAATTCCCCTAGAAGAATGGGATTGACCTAGCAGGGACTTCTCCAATTTGATTGTTGCCTTTTCTTTTCGATGTTAGCATACTGCAAGCAGCCAGTTTTGGCTGCTTTTTTTGTGATAGAGGCGTGGCCCGGGGGCCTCTTAGTAAGGCTCAAAGAATAACTTCCCCTTTTTGTTTCACGCAGAGGCGCAGAGTAAAAAGTTGATAAACAGGGGGTTGTATTTCTTTGCCTAAAATGGAAAAAGGGAAGTTATTTTTCGACTGTTACTTAGGTACGCACTGCGCACATCTCAAGCGCAGGACGCTGAGCATGGCGAGCCTGTGTATCGGGAGGTGATGGAAAGCTGTCCTACTCCCGATGATGCCATTTCACAGGCCTGAACCCTAAGAAACAATATGGGGCCCGAGTGCTTAAAAACGTTAAGTAACTATCTCTTCAAATTCCACCTGCCCAAAGGTCCTCATCTTATGCCAATCCAAGACAAAGTCGTCATTATCACTGGTGCCAGTAGTGGTATCGGTGCCGCCACTGCCCGCGCCCTGCTGGCTCGTGGGGCCAAGGTCATGCTCGCCGCCCGCCGCGAAGACCGCTTGGTCAAACTAATCAATGAACTGGGCGACAACGCCAGCTACTGCGTCACGGACGTGACGGACTACGATCAAGTGTGTGCCATGGTCACCGCTACCGTCAAGCGATCTGGTCAGGTACATGCCTTGGTCAACAACGCTGGCCTGGGGCACATGAGCCCTATGGCTGAAGCCCCTGTCAGTGACTGGCACCGCATGGTGGATGTCAACATCAAGGGCATACTCAATGCCATCCACGTCACCCTGCCACACCTGATCGAAAGCAAAGGACATATTATCAACCTGGCATCGGTAGCCGCTCATCACGTTTATCCTAATTCGGTGGTATATGCCGGGACCAAGCATTTCGTGAAGGTGATTTCGCAGGGCTTGCGTCTGGAACTACGCAATCAGGTGCGCATCACCAATATTTCTCCTGGCGCAGTCGATACGGAGTTTATTGAGCAAATTCACCATCCTGAGCTGCGGGCTCACTACGAAAAGGCGTTTGCTGAGGCCCTCACCGCCGATGACATCGGGCTGGCCATCGCCGATGCCTTGGATGCCGATGAACGCATGGTGGTGAGTGAGCTGATCATTCGCCCCAATAAGTAGACCTCACCTATATGAATGGTCAGGGGGGGTATAAAGGAATAAGGGTATAAGGTGGTCAGGCACAGCGTTTACCTGCTGGTGAGGCACTCTGTGCCGAGACCGTTCATATTGGCTCACTCAGTGGCCGCGCCAAGCGGCTATCTTTACTGTTTTGTGCTCAAAATCTCGCTTCTAAAGCTCGGCTTGATTCGCTATCTTTGATCTACTGCTATGGATTTTTTACAGCAATTGAATGAGGCTCAGAAGGAAGCCGTCATGAGCCTGGAGGGCCCTCAGCTCGTGATCGCCGGGGCTGGATCGGGCAAGACCCGCGTGTTGACCTATCGCCTGGCCTTCATCATCGATCAGGGTCTGGCCGAGCCGCAAGAGCTGCTGGCGCTGACTTTTACCAACAAGGCTGCCCGCGAGATGAAGGAGCGGATTTTTCAGCTCATTGGCCCCCCAGCCAAGAGCATCGTGATGGGTACCTTTCACTCGATCTTTTCGCGCATCCTGCGCATCGAGGCCAACCACATCGGCTACACCAGCGCCTACACCATCTACGACGCCGACGATTCGCAAAAGCTGATCAAGACCCTGCTCAAGGAGCGACAGCTCGATGATAAGGTCTACAAGCCCAAGGTGAT
>CAYVAP010000509.1:0-4167 GCA_964449365.1 uncultured Bacteroidia bacterium | reverse complement strand
AAGACCTGCTTGGTGGGAGCAGACTTGAGGTATTGGCGCTTGCGAAAGCCCTGCATATCAAGCAGTTGGTCAATCAAGTAAAAACTGAGCCAGACTACTGGACATGAGCCTTTGGCGCGTTCGTTTTTGGACAAGATTAACAAGAGGGGACAAGATTAACAAGATGGCTTTCAGGTGCTTATGATTCTGTGAATCTTGAGATTCTGTCTGAATGGATTGATGATGTCCAGTAGTATGAAACTGAGCTCATAATCCCGCTCAGCCAACTTCCGTTGAATTTGAATGGGACTCAGCCCTATCCAACGAACGTTTTCATCCTGGAGGAGGCCGCCTTGATAGTCCGAGACGACTTCGGCAAACACCTTGGGAATCTCAGGATCAGTTTCTAATTTTTTTTTTCGACCACCTCCTTTTTGGCGAATACGATCAGTCCCCAAGGCCGAATCCGACGCTAGCTCTGCCAACCCACGCTGGATGGTCTTTTTGTCTATCTCAAAGAACTCGCTGACCAAACCTACTCCCCCACGACCCAATTCTTGCGCTTCCAAAGCCGCATAGCGACGACGAGAGGCCTCGTCCAAGCTATCGAAAAACTTCTTCTTCTGATCCAAACGTTTGATGTACATAACTTTTCTCTTTGGGATACAAGATAGTACTTTTGGGAGAATTTATTCCTTTATCGTTACTTAGCAAAAAATGGCAAAAAGAGGGGAGGGATAGGTTGAGCAAGCGGGCGGTTGGCAAATCACCCTTTCGCACCCTTGGTTTCACTTTTTTCATTATTTTACTTCAAGCCAGCCAATCGACTATCAGCTTATGCAGAATCTGCTTGAAATAGAAATCCTTCGGTACGTACGCCTCTTAGACCAGACCCAGCAAACGCACCTACGTGACTATGCCCGAGACTTGGTGCCACCCGAGCAGCGGCCACTGCAACCGGCTAACCAGGGGATGCTGCGCTGGGTCGGCCAATTTGATCGTCGCTCCTTGCAAGAGATGCAGGGCGCAATAGATGATGCGTTTGGTCAAATCGATCAGGATGAGTGATAAGCGATATTTGCTGGATGCCAACATCATGGTCGCTTTCTTGAACGATGAGGCTGGCACTTCGATCACATCGATGGATTGCAGGTAGCACGATGGTAAAGGTCAAGTTGGGGCGATTTGCCAACCGCCCCTCATACTACTATACATGAGCCTTTGGCGTGCTCGTTTTTTGACAAGATTGACAAGATGGGACAAGATTAACAAGAGGACTTTCAGGTGATTATGATCCTGTGAATCTTGAGATTCTGTCTGAATGGATGATGTCCAGTAGTCTGACCGCCCCTACCTCAACCCAAACTGCTCAAAGTGATGGGTCAGGTGCTTGCGGTTGAGCAGGTCCCACAGCTCTTTGTCGAGCATGCCAAAGATGGTGTTGGGCGTCTGGGCCTCGGGGTTTGCTTTGAAGTAGGCTTCGAAGCGGTCGTGGGCGTCCAAAAAGGCCTGCTTGGCTTCGCCCAGGCTGCCGAAGCGCAGGTCTTCGGTCTCGCCTTGCCTGAGCATGGGATGCTCAAAGCCACGCGGCATCTTGCGGTGGTTGTACAGCGACTCCTGAAATTTCTCCAGCCGCTCCTCGGGGGTGGTGATCTCGGTGGGCACCTCGCCGATGGCCATGCGCATGAAAAACTCCAGGTGCTCCATTAGGTGCTGCGGCGTCATGATGCCCCACTGCGGCACGGTGTCCTCGGTCAGTTGGTCGAGCATGGCGAGCAGGTTGGGGCGGGTCACTTCAAAGAAGGGGTTCTTCTTCGCCACCAACGTGAGGATGGTGGCCATGGCCACCAGTTCGTTTTCCTGGTCGAAAACCTCCACGTACCACTTCACCACCCCGGCAGGATGCTGCCGCCCTTTGTGCTCGCGGTCCATCTTCTCGCGGCAGGTGAGCCGCACCTGAATGGTGTCGTTGTGGTAGAGCGGGCGCAGGAAGCGCACGGAGTCCAGGCCATAATTGGCCGCCACTGGCCCTTTGTTGGGGTACACGAAGAGCCCCGCGGCGGCGGCTAGGATGAAGTAGCCGTGGGCGGTGCGCTTTTCGAAGATGCTGCCGCCCAGCGAGGTGATGTCGGTGTGGGCGTAAAAATGGTCCCAAGTGAGGTTGGCGAAGTTGATGATGTCGCTGTCGGTGAGGGTGCGCTTGTGGGTGAGCAGCGACAGGCCGGGCTGAAGGTCTTCAAAGTGGTATTGAAAAGGATGCTTGGGAGCCTCGGTGTATGCCGCGCCAGGCTGATACTGGCCGGTCAGTTTGGTGAGGGTGGTGGGGGTGCCCTGCACGGCGCAGCGCACCAGGTAGTGCTTGACGCTGCGCAGGCCGCCAAGTTCTTCGCCGCCGCCTGCACGACCGGGACCGCCGTGGTTGAGCAGCGGCATGGGCGAGCCGTGGCCGGTGCTCTCGACCGCGCTCTCGCGGTTGAGCACGAGGATGCGCCCGTGGTGGGTGGCTGCGCCCAGCACGAATTCCCGTGCGAGGTCGTCATCGGCGGTGGCAATGCTGCTCACCAGCGAGCCTTTGCCCAGCTGGGCTAACTGCACCGCTTCGTCCAGATTCTGATAGGGCATGAGGGTAGCCACCGGCCCGAAGGCCTCGGTCACGTGGCTGGCCATGCGGTTGAGCGGATCGGCGTTGAGGAACAGCAGCGGCGAGAGGAAGGCCCCTTTGTCCTTGTCGGCTCCGATCACTTCGAAGTCGCCATCCAGGCTGCCGTACACCAGCTCGCTTTCTTCGGCCAATTGGGCGATGCTGCGGCGCACCTCTTCCACCTGTGCGCGGCTCACCAGCGCGCCCATGCGCACCTGCTCGTGGGTGGGATCACCAATGGTGGTCTTGGCCAGTTGCTTGCCCAAGGCGATTTGCACGTCTTCCACCAAATCGGCGGGCACGATCACCCGGCGGATGGCGGTGCACTTTTGCCCGGCCTTGACGGTCATCTCGCGGCGCACTTCCTTGATGAAAAGGTCGAACTCCGGCGTGCCGGGCTTGGCGTCGGGGCCGAGCACGGCGGCGTTGAGGGAGTCGGCCTCCAGGTTGAAGGGAATGGCGTGCTCGATGAGGTTGGGGTGGGCCTTGAGCAGGCGGCCCGTGCTGGCCGAACCCGTGAAGGTCACCACGTCCTGTTCGTCGAGCGGCTCCAGGATGCCCTCGCCGGGTCCGCAGACCAGTTGCAAGGCTCCCTCGGGCAGGATGCCGCTGCCCACGATGTCGCGCACCACGGCGGCGGTGAGGTAGGAGGTCGGCTCGGCGGCCTTGACGATGGCGGGCATGCCCGCCAGCCAGTTGACGGCGCACTTTTCCAGCATGCCCCAGACGGGGAAGTTGAAGGCGTTGATGTGGACGGCCACGCCGCGACGCGGCACCATGATGTGATGGCCCACGAAGGTGCCCTCGCGGGAGAGGTTGGCCAGTTCGCCGTCGACCACGTGGGTGGCGTCGGGCAGTTGCTTGCGCAGGCTGGCGTAGGCGAAGAGGGTGCCAATGCCGCCGTCGATGTCGATCCAGCTATCGCCCCGGGTGGCCCCGGTCTGAAAGCTGATGGGGTAATAACTCTTGCGCCGCTGGTTGAGGTACATGGCCAGCTTTTTGAGCATCAGCCCACGCTGTAGGAAGGTGAGCCGGCGCAGGTTGGGATTGCCCACCCGGCGGGCGTAATCGGCCATATCGGCGAAGGACAGCCCTTCGCTGCCGCAGGTACTCATCAACTCGCCGGTCACGGCGTGGTATTGGGGCAGGCCCTCCCCGGCGTGGGGCTGCCATTGGTTGAGGGTGAAGTTGTGGAGGTTCATCGCGGGTAGTTAGCTTTGAGGCGAAGCTAACGATTGTTAGGGGGAAATGCGACCATGTTGATGAAGATATGTTCAGCTAAGCCAAATATTCACGGCACACTTACCCACTTTATTTGAGCCAAGATCAAATTTAACAGTGTTCCCTTTCTTGATAGAGCTGAAGTCTCCACTATATTTAAATGCCTTCTTATTCCCATATATTTCTTCACCTTCTTTTGTGCGAATGAATATGAATCCTCTGTGAGAGTTTACAGAAGACACCTCTCCAGTAAATTTAGGCTGATAGTTTAACTTAGTGAGACTCAAAAAATAACTTCCTCCTTTTGAGGCCTTATGTAATAATTC
>CAYVAP010000508.1:3820-4197 GCA_964449365.1 uncultured Bacteroidia bacterium | reverse complement strand
TAAACCAAGGTCAGCCGCAGGTCTCTTACCGGGAGGCGATCACCAAGAGTATCACCCACCGCGAGACCTATAAAAAGCAGACCGGGGGCCGTGGTAAGTTTGCCGACATCCAGGTAGAGATTGGTCCCTCTGACAATCCCGAGGAGGAGCCCTACCAATTTGTCGACGAGATCAAAGGCGGCAATATCCCGCGCGAATTCATTCCTTCGGTGCAAAAAGGCTTCGAAGCGGCTATGAAGGAAGGCGTTTTGGCCGGTTATCCGCTCAACTCGCTGCGCGTACGCCTCTTTGACGGGAGCTTCCACGCTGTGGACTCCGATCAGCTTTCCTTCGAATCGGCGGCCAAGCTGGCCTTTCGCAACGCTTGCCGTCAGGCT
>CAYVAP010000508.1:0-3810 GCA_964449365.1 uncultured Bacteroidia bacterium | reverse complement strand
GGACCCATCTTTAAAGAGCCTATCATGTCAGTGGAGGTCGTTACCCCCGAAGACTACATGGGTAGCGTGGTGGGCGACCTCAACAAGCGCCGTGGTAAGATTGCCGACATGAGCGACCGTGGCAATTCGAAGGTGATCAAGGCCAAGGTGCCCTTGTCAGAGATGTTTGGCTACGTAACTGAGTTGCGGACCATCAGCTCCGGTCGTGCCACCTCTACCATGCAATTTTCGCACTACGAGGCTATGCCGACCCATGTACAGGAAGAGGCACTCGCCAAAATCAAAGGAGTAACCGCTTAATCGGCAGAGCCATCAGCGTCAGAATCAAGGGCAGGGCAATCAGGTGCCCGCTAGGAGGTCTTCTCCAGCGTCCGGTTGCCCTGCTCCCTATCTGAGGCTACTCTCTAGCCACCCTTGTATAGCCTGAGTGGTATAATTAGCTAGCAAATGACCCAGAAGATTCGCATCAAGCTCAAGTCGTACGATCACAACCTCGTGGACAAGTCCGCTGAAAAAATCGTACGGACGGTGAAAGGCACCGGAGCCATTGTCAGCGGTCCCATTCCGTTGCCCACCGAGCGTTCTATTATTACGGTCAACCGTTCGCCACACGTGAACAAGAAGGCCCGAGAGCAATTCGAAATCAGCTCTTACAAGCGCCTGATCGACATCTTCAGCTCCAGCTCGAAAACCGTCGACGTGCTGATGAAGCTGGAGTTGCCTAGTGGGGTAGATGTAGAAATCAAAGTGTAAGACTGAGATCTCGGGACACCTCGCGATGAAGCCACCGCCACCTGGTAGGAATAGTTCCTACTCCCCGTGCGTACCCCTGCACTCGTGGCCCCTTCATCTGCAGCGTGTCGGTTGTTAATCTCTTAACCTTAAAAAGATGGCAGGAATCATCGGCAAGAAAGTAGGGATGACCAGCGTCTTCGACGAAAATCGAAGAAGCATTGCCTGTACACTCATATACGCTGAGCCAAACGTTGTTACCCAGATCAAGACCAGTGAGGTCCGCGAAGATGGGAAGACTGATGGCTACGATGCGATCCAACTGGCTTTTGACGAAGCCAAGGAAAAGAATACCTCCAAGCCTTTGCAAGGGCACTTTGCCAAGGCAGGTACCACTCCTAAGCGTCGTATGGCCGAGTTTGACTTCGCAGATGTCGATCTCAACCTCAACTTGGGTGATACCGTCAGCGTGGAGATCTTCGAAGAAGGCGAATTCGTCGACATCGTAGGCATCTCCAAAGGCAAAGGCTTTCAGGGGGTGGTCAAGCGCCACGGCTTTGCTGGGGTAGGTGGGCAGACCCACGGTCAGCACAACCGACAACGCGCCCCAGGTTCGATTGGTAATGCCTCTACCCCCTCGCGGGTCTTCAAAGGCATGCGCATGGCGGGCCGCACAGGTACCGACCGCATCAAGGTGCAAAACCTCCGGGTGCTCAAAGTGATCCCCGAAAAAAATCTCCTCGTGGTCTCCGGATCTGTTCCCGGCCACAAAGGTTCATACGTCATAGTCGAGAAGTAAGATGGAAGTAGCAGTATACAACATCCAAGGTGAGGATACCGGCCACCGGATTGACCTTGCAGAAGCGGTCTTCGCCCTCGAAGCGCCTAGCGACCACGCCATCTATATGGACGTGCGTCAGCATCAAGCCAATCAGCGCCAAGGTACCCACAAGGCCAAAGAGCGCGGTGAGGTACATGGCGCCAACAAGAAGCCCTTCCGTCAGAAAGGAACGGGTAACGCTCGGCAGGGCGACCGCAAGTCGCCGCTCTTCCGCCACGGGGGCCGCATTTTTGGGCCACGGCCACGCGACTATCGCTTTCGCCTCAACAAGAAGCTCAAGCAACTAGCTCGTCGCAGTGCCTTGACCTACAAGGTGCGCGAAGAAAATATTCGCGTGATAGAAAGCCCTGCCGAGGCCTTCGCCGAAGGGCCACGTACCAAGCGGTTTGTCGAACTCCTCCAAGGATTCAACCTCGCAGGGAGAAAGACCGTGCTGGTAACGGACGACTACTATCCCAATGTCTACCTCTCTGGACGCAACCTGCCCAAGACAGACGTAGTAGCCGCTGGCGACCTCAATACCTTTGTCGTGCTCCACGCAGATATGCTGCTGATCACCGAAGACGCCGTCAAGCAGCTCAATGAGACCTTGCAGCCTAAGAAGAAAGCCGCCGTGGCTGGCTGAGCAACCTTTCGTCCACCGATAATTCATGAGCGATGAGTATCATCAAACGACCCATCATCACGGAAAAAACCACTTACCTGCAGGACGATCGCGGTCTGCCTCAGTACCACTTCGCCGTAGACCTCGACGCCAATAAGGCTCAGATCCAACTGGAAGTAGAGCGTGTCTATGAGGTAAAAGTGGAAAGTGTCAATACCATGATCGTGCGCGGCAAGCAACGTTCTCGCTACACCAAGCGCGGCGTGATCACTGGCAAATCACCGAATTACAAGAAGGCCATCGTTACCCTCATGGAAGGGGAGATGATCGACTTCTACAAGCATATTTAAGGAAAGTACCCAAGTGAAACGGTTTGAGTAAAAAGTGAAAATCTCCAACTTTCAATTTTTAACCTTCAACCCTCCAACTTTCCTCCCAGAACTAACCACAGGCTACAGGCGAGTCCGCTCAGCTTCGGATGTGTATCGGTAGCCGTTAACCAGAACGCAGAAACAATGGGTGTCAGAAAACTCAATCCCATCACTCCCGGTTCTCGCCGTCGCTCGGTGTCTGACTTCGCCGAAGTCACCAAGAGCGCGCCCGAGAAGTCGCTGCTCGAACCGATCAAGAAGTCGGGCGGACGCAACAGCGGCGGGCGGATGACGGTACGCTACCGTGGCGGCGGCCACAAGCGACGCTACCGCATCATTGACTTCAAGCGCGACAAGCACAACATGGCAGCCGAGGTCCTCGGGATCGAATACGACCCCAACCGCACCTCGCGTATCGCCCTGCTCAAATACGAGGATGGAGAGAGACGCTACATCATTGCGCCCCGCCGCCTCAGCGTCGGTGATCAGATCATCTCGGCCGAGCGCGCCGAGCCGGTCGTAGGCAACGCGATGCAAATGCAGTACATTGCACTGGGTACTGCACTGCACTGTATCGAGCTGTATCCCGGCAAGGGAGCAGCCATGGCTCGCAGCGCAGGAACTTTTGCCACCCTGACCGCCCGCGAAGGCAAGTATGTGGTCTTGCGACTTCCCTCCGGTGAAACCCGCATGGTGCTCGGCACCTGTATGGCTACCATCGGTGAGGTAGGCAACCAAGAGCACCAAAACATCATTTTGGGCAAGGCCGGTCGCAAGCGCTGGCTCGGACGTCGACCCCGCACCCGTGCCGTCGTGATGAACCCCGTCGATCACCCCATGGGAGGGGGCGAAGGGCGCGCTTCCGGTGGACACCCACGTAGCCGCAAGGGCTTACCTGCCAAGGGCTTCAAAACCAGAACCAAGAAAAAGGCTTCTAACCGCCTGATCATCAGCCGCAAGAAGAAGCGGCAGTAATTGTAAAGTGTAAAGTTCCTAGTTTAAAGTCAGGCTAAACCTTCAACTTTAAACTTTTAACTCACAACTCATTATGTCTAGATCTCTCAAAAAAGGACCATTCATAGACCCCAAGCTCGAGCGGAAGGTCATGCGGATGAATGACGGTGGTCAGAAGCGCTTGATCAAGACCTGGGCTCGCCGCTCGATGATCTCCCCTGACTTTGTCGGCCATACCGTCGCCGTACACAATGGCAATAAGTTCATCCCGGTCTATGTCACTGAAAACATGGTGGGGCACAAGTTGG
>CAYVAP010000507.1:0-4199 GCA_964449365.1 uncultured Bacteroidia bacterium | reverse complement strand
GAGCAAGGGGCCGGGGTCGATTCGTCCGAATAGGATTGAGTCCCTCGGTTTTTTTCCGCAGAAGACGCTATTTGCCGCGCATCTTCTGCGTTTTTTTTTGAAATTAGCGCAGCTATATTCTATTCTGCTGCCTCAATTTCTTGCTTGCATGCGCATTGAAACGGACCTAAAACTCGGCTTCAAGGATGTCTTGATTCGCCCCAAGCGATCGACGCTCAACTCCCGCTCGGAAGTTTCGTTGCGACGTAGCTTCACCTTCATGCACGGGGGTGGCTCCTGGACGGGGATTCCGGTGATGGCTGCTAATATGGATACCACGGGCACCTTCGAGATGGCGCTAGCTCTGGCCGACCATGAAATGTTTACGGTCATTCACAAGCATTATCAGCCTACGCAGTGGGCCATGTTCATGCAGAAGGCTCCTGACGACATCGCCGAGCGCATCGCAGTCAGCACCGGCACGAGTCAAGCCGACGCTGAGCGCCTGGACGTCATTCTGAAGCAGCAGCCCACCCTCCGCTTTATTTGCATTGACGTGGCCAATGGCTACTCTGAGCATTTTGTCGAATATGTCAAGAGCACCCGCGAGCGATATCCCCAACATGTGATCATGGCCGGCAACGTGGTAACGGGCGAGATGGTGGAGGAACTACTCCTGGCTGGCGCTGATGTGATCAAGGTGGGCATCGGTCCGGGTTCGGTGTGTACCACGCGGGTCAAAACCGGGGTGGGCTATCCGCAGCTTTCGGCCATCATCGAGTGTGCCGATGCGGCGCACGGCCTGGGCGGTCAGATTATCTCGGATGGGGGCTGCACCTCACCGGGCGATGTGGCCAAAGCCTTTGGCGGCGGGGCCGACTTTGGGATGATGGGGGGCATGTTTGCTGGGCACGACGAGAGCGGCGGCGAATTGGTAGAGCGAGAGGGCCATCGGTACAAGCTTTTTTACGGCATGTCATCCGAAACTGCGATGCAGCAATATGCCCATGGGGTAGCCGAGTACCGAGCTTCAGAAGGCAAAACCGTAGAGGTCTCCTACCGCGGGCCAGTGGCCGATACCGTGCGAGACGTACTGGGAGGGATTCGCTCGAGCTGCACCCACGCGGGGGCGCGACGCCTCAAAGAGCTCACCAAGCGCACCACCTTCATTCGCGTCGCTGAGCAGGAAAACAGGGTCTTCTCACCCTGAGGGAAAAAGGCTCCGGTTTTTACGATAGCTTAAAACAAAGCTCGTATCTTCCGCAGTATACCAACCGAAGAACCCTATTCTGTCCATGATCCGGCTCAGCTTTTGCCTCCTATTTGCTGCCATGCTCACGCCCTGCATGGCCCAGGTCAACGATGACTTTTCTGACGGCGACTTTACCAACAATCCTGCCTGGAGTGGCGATCTCACCCTTTTTCAAGTCAATGCTCAACTAGAGCTGCAATCGGCGGGGAACCCTGCCACTGAGACCATCTATCTCTCCACTCCCAGCACCCGGGTGAGCGACACCGAATGGCGCTTTCAGGTACGCTATCTCAACAACCCTTCGTCGAGCAACAACCTGCGGGTCTATCTGGTGAGCGATCAGGCCGATCTGACCGGGCCGCTCAATGGCTACTTCGTGGCTGCCGGAGGAGAAAGCGGGCTTGATGACAGCTACGACCTTTATCGCCAGGATGGTAGCAGCGAAACCTTGCTTATCGATGGCATCGATGGCCTGGCCAATCCCACCGATGCTACCCTGCAGGTACTGCGCGACGGCGACGGCAACTGGAGCCTTGCCGTGGATCAAGGCTCCACCGGGATCTTTTTGTCTCAGGGCAATGCCAATGACGCCACCTACCTCAGCAGCACCCACATGGGCGTGGTGGTGGCGCACACCTCTACCCGCGCCAGTGACTACTTCATCGACGATGTGTACGTCGGCGATGAGGTCATCGACCTTGATCCGCCCCAACTATTGAGGGCCGAGGCTCTGAGCGACAGCGAGGTAGCCGTGCAGTTCGATGAGCCGCTAGATCAGGCTTCGGCCACTGACATCACGCATTACAACCTCGATCAGGGAGTGGGCCAGCCCGCTTCGGCCCAGCTCGATGGTACCGATCCCACCCGGGTATTGCTCACCTTGAGCACCCTGCTCGTCAATCAAACTCAGTATGAACTCACCGTGCAGGACGTGGCCGACCTCAGCGGCAATACGATTGCTCCGGCTCAAAGCGTGAGCTTCTTATATTTGGTACCAGACCAGCCAGGGCTGCGCGATGTGATTTTCAACGAGTTTCTTCCCGACCCAACGCCCTCGCAGGGACTGCCCGAGGAAGAATTTATCGAGCTATACAACCGCAGCAATAAGGTCATCGACCTCGACGGCTGGACCTTCAGCGACGGTAGCGGCACCGTCACCCTACCGGCTCATATGCTGCTGCCGGGCGAATATGTCCTCATCGTGGCCAGTGCCGATGTGGCCTTGTTCGCTCCATTTGGAGCCGTCATCACGCCCGGCAGCCTGCCCGCCCTCAACAATGGCGGCGATGACATGGTGCTGAAAGCAAACGATGGCACCCTGATCGACAGCCTCACCTACACCGATGATTGGTATCAAGATGAAAGCCGCAGCGACGGCGGCTACACCCTAGAGTTGATCAATCCTGAAAACGAAGCCTGCCCCGCCCCTGCCAATTGGCGGGCTGCGGAGGCCAACCTAGGCGGCACCCCCGGCGGCCAAAACAGCGTTTTTTCGCTCACTCCTGAAACCGATCCACCCGGTATCCTCAGCGCCAATGTGATCAATGCCTCCACCATCGCACTGTGTTTCGACGAGATCATGGATCCAGCTTCATTGGAAATCGCGGCCGCGTTTTCCCTCGACCAAGGTATCGGCGCGGCCCAGAGCGCCGAAGTTGACTCCACGGGGCAGTGTGTGCGCCTCTCCTTTGATGGCAACCTCTCCCCCGGCACCGTCTATTCGCTCAGCATCGGGGGAGTCAAAGATTGCAGCGGCAACCTGATCCAGAATGGCACCCGCGTCTCGGTGGCCCAGGGGCGCCCGGTGCAGCCCTTTGAGGTGGTAATCAATGAGATTTTGGCCGATCCCACCCCAGTGGTAGGATTGCCTTCGGTCGACTTTTTGGAACTGTACAATCGCAGCAACGAAGTGCTGGACATCAGCCGCTTTCGCATCGCCGATGCCGCAGGCAGCGCCCAATGGGGTAGCGCAGTGCTTTTTCCAGGTGAGTATCTCATCGTCTGTGATGATGATGCCGCCCCTGCTTTCGAGAGCTTTGGGCGCGTGATCGGGGTGCCGGGCTTCCCCAACTTCAACAACGCGAGCGACAGCCTCATTTTACGCAACGAGTTTGATGAGGTGATCGACTACGTGTTTTACGATGACGATTGGTACCGCGACGACGACCGAAGCAATGGTGGCTTTACCCTGGAGCGCATCGACCCCGATTTTGTAGACTGCAACCAGCCGCTCAACTGGCGGGCGAGTGAAGCAGCCATCGGTGGAACACCGGGGCAGCTCAATGCGGTGGATGGCGACTACCTCGATCAACAACCTCCCGCGCTGGACCGGGTGATTGCCTTGAATGCTCAGACCCTGGTAGCGTTTTTTTCTGAGCCGATGGACCCCACTACCCTAGAGACCGAAACCAATTATCTGCTGGATCAGGGCATCGGGCCACCCAGCCTGGCCCGGGTCACCAGCCTAGGCAATCAGGCCGTCAGTTTGACGCTTACCCCCGGTTTGCAGCCTAAAACGGTTTATACCCTCACCGCCAACGACCTCGCCGACTGCGCAGGCAACACCCTCAGCTTTACGGTAGAGTTGGGCCTGGCAGAAGATCCCCAACCGTTTGAGTTGGTCTTCAATGAAATCTTTCCTGACCCCACCCCCCGTATTGGGCTGCCCGAGGCGGAGTTCATCGAGCTGTACAACCGCACCGACAAGATTCTCTCTTTGGGTGGTCTGGCGCTGAGTGATGGGGGGACGCCAGTGGTGCTGGAGGCGGGTAGCATTTTCCCTGGTCAATCTATCATCCTCTGCGATCCAGAGAATCTGGAAGCGTTTCGGCCTTTGGGGCGGGTGCTCGGCGTGAATCTGCCGGCGCTGGGCAACAGCAACGATAGCCTGACTTTGCGCCTGAGCGATGGGCGCATCCTGGACTACCTGTACTACCGCGACAGCTGGTATGGCTCGGTAGAAGCTGCT
>CAYVAP010000506.1:0-4202 GCA_964449365.1 uncultured Bacteroidia bacterium | reverse complement strand
GGCTGGAGGGCAATGCTACCGCTGGTTCTGTGAGCAGGCGGGCTACCTCTGCGATCATGAAGCCGCCCACGCGGTTGTGGAGGGCACGGCCTACGAGGTAGCGGTCGTTGAGCCGTTGAAACTCATCGACGTAGGTGACGACATTTCCCACTTGTACCCCTAGATCTTCGACCTCTTTTTTGCTGCCACAGCCGCAATCGAGGAAGATGTTTTTGAGGGTAGGCGATAGCTCCTTGTCGCCTCGGCGGGTGTGGATGGCCGGCCAGCCAAATACCGCTTGCACGAGCCCCTGCTCGGTGTGGATGTTGACCCGCTTGGAGGGCGCGATCTGATGATCGGAGCCACCGTTGCGTATCAGGTAGATGAATCCCTCTTCGGAGATGTAATTCACAAACCACGAAATCTCGTCGGCATGCGCCTCGATCACTACTCGGTAATCTGTGCCAGGATTGATGACCCCAAAGGTGCTGCCATAAGCATCGACCTCGTACTCATCAATGTAGGGCTTGAGATAGTCGAGCCAAATTTGCTGTCCGGAGGCTTCAAAGCCCGTCGGCGAAGCATTGTTGATGTATCGTTCGAGAAACGGGAAGGATTGATCTGAAAAAACAGAAAAGTCTGTCATAGAATCGTCGATGATTTTTCGCACCCAAATGTAGAAATTATTTGCAGATTCCTGACCCCTCAGCGTATTTTGCCTTAAAAACTGTGAATAAAACTCAAAGTTTTCGGTGGATCGTGGGAGTGGTCAGCCTCAGCCTGGCTTTTGAGTGGGGTTGCCAAGATGGTAGCCAACAGAAAAAAGAGGCCCCCAAGCGACTGAGGGCGCAGAGCCTCTTGGAGAATTGGAAGGCACACAAGGTACCGGCGGCGACTTTTGCGGCCCTGCTCGACAGCCTGCCCGATGTGCAGCTCGTGGATGTGCGTACCCCTCGTGAGTACCAAAGCGGCCACATACCTGGCTCGATCAACCTCGACCTTCTCGCCGAGCACTTCGAAGCGCGCATTCGCGCGGTGGTGGTGACCGACCGCCCCGTGCTGCTGTACTGCCAGAAGGGATTGCGCAGCGGCCGAGCCGCCCACCTGATGAGCGCCATGGGCTACGCCAAACTTTACGACCTGCAGGGAGGCTTTGCCAACTGGAAAGGAAAAGAGGTAGCAGCTCCGAGCGCCCCGCCTGCTACCCCAACTGTGCCCCAGTAGGATCATTCGATCTTGTCCCCGATCCCCTTCTTCCCTACCGCTTCGCAACCATGTAAGCGGTAGGAAACATTCGCTTGAGGCGGCGATCGATGTCGCTGACCGTTACTACCCCATCGTGGTTTTCGTCCAGGCCAATGTTGAGCTTATACTTGCGGGTGGGCTTGGCGAAAAGAGCGTAGCAAAAATCTTGACCAATGGCACGAGGGTAAAGAATGCCCAAGTACAGATCCGTGAGCGAACGATAATCGCCATAGCGCTCGCGCACCGTCATTAGGTATTCGCGCACCAGATCGAGCTGTACGTGCGCAGGCATATGCCGAATGTCGCTCATATAATATTGAGTGCCCAGGCGGTCATTGAGATCCTTGACGGCGGGCACCATGAACTGAATGAGCCCGGTGGCTCCACTGCCGCGCAGATTTTGAATGCCAGGATCGAATTTTGACTCCATGTACATCACGGCCATCAGCCACTCCGGTGGGATGTCGAGTTGCTGCGATACTCGGCGCACCTTAAACTCAAAGGCATCAAGGTCAGTGATATGATAGCTGGCTTTTTCGATCAGGTACAAAGACTCCTCGGCCACTTCAGTAACTTCTGTGATCAGGGTATCGCCCCGACCCCTGTCTGACAAAAAATAGGTACTCAGGTTGGAAATAATGATCAATACAGCCACCCCGGTGATGAGGCGCCAATTGACGGCATGAACCGAATAAGCGGGCTGGGCTGGTACCATGTAAAAGCCTCGCGTCTGGTCCATGGTAGACTTAGGTCCTGAAATGCGCATAGCTGCTCGGGTTAGGTCTGATACAATAGACGATAGCCTAGTGGCTAACTTCAACAGCAAAAATGCTATTAAAATTAGACATTTACAAGCGTACTTCAGAAAAAAGCTCAAAATGTTAGCTACCATGGCTCTCAAATGCTAATAAAACTGGTTGTTGACGCTTCAAGATCGGAAAAATCTTCGAAATCTGGTGCAAATCATGTTCTGAACCATGTTGGATTTGAGTGACTTTCGTCAACCATCTAACTTTCTGGCCATTCAACCTCAGGGCGATCACCCTTGAGTGCGTTCATCTTAACCTACTACTACCTACTACCTACTACTGATGCGACTTCTTACCCACCCTATCGTGGCGGACCTTAGCCGTCGGCTATGGATTTGCCTGCTGCTCGGCACCACCTCCGCTTGCTCTCTTTCTGCCCAAGATGTGATCATGCAGGGTTTTTATTGGAATACTCACCCTGGCGATCCCAGCGACCCGGTCAACGGCGGCATCTGGTGGGATAGCCTGGCCACGGTGGCCCCCGCCTTGGCCGATGCAGGCTTCCAGACGGTGTGGACTCCCCCGATGACCAAAGGCTTTGGCAACCTCTGGGACATGGGCTATGGCCTTTACGATTATTATGACCTGGGCGAATACGACCAAAAAGGCTCCACCCGCACCCGCCACGGCAACCGCGCCCAATTCGACGCCATGATCAACACCATGCACGCCCATGGTCTGCAAGTCATGGGCGACGCCGTGCTCAACCACCGCGGGGGCGCAGACGGGCAACAAGCCTACGAGGTGCCTTGGGGCAGTCCCACCCCCTACACCATTTTCAACCCGCTGAGCAATCGCTTTCCTGGCATTCCTGGCCATTTTCACCCCAACAATACTCACCAAGACCAAAGTGGCGATTACCGCAGCCCCATCTTCTTCGAAGACCTCTGCTACTTCAACGACAACAACCAAGTAGGCCCCCCCGGCGGATGGTACTTTGGCTCGCCTGCCTTTGGCCTGGGCCATGCCGCCGATTCCCTCATTGCCTGGGGGCGCTGGCTGATCAATGACGTAGGCTTTGACGAGCTGCGCCTCGACGCGGTCAAGCACATCGACCCGGCTTTCCTGGCCAAGTTCTTGGTCGAAACCCGCAACGGGCCGCAGCCCTTCGCCGTGGGTGAGTTCTTCGACTTCAACGGCGCGGTGCTAGCCAGTTACCAAAATCAGGTCGAGAACGATGGCAACAGCGGCAGCAAGAACGCCGAGATGTCCATCTTCGACTTCGAACTGCGGGCTCGCATGCAGAGCATCCTGAACAACACCAGCGGTAGCGCCGACCTTTACAACGAGCTGGGCTTTGGCGGCATGGTCTGGGGCCACAGTGCCTCGGGCTTCGACGTGGTGACCTTTCTCGACAACCACGACAAAGACCGGATAGGCTTCGTGGGCGGTAGCGCCCAAAATCCTGACGGTTCTTGCCCCGCCGGAGAGATCGTGGCTGGCAATAGCTGCCTGCGGCTCGATGGCTTCACGGCCAGTGATCACGATCCCATCGTCAATGACAAAGAAGACATGGGCTATCCGCTGCTGATGGCGGCGGAAGGACGGCCCACCGTGTTCTGGAAGGATTGGTTCTGGTTTGGGCTGAGTGAGGAAATCGAATGGTTGATGGCCCTACGCGAGACCATGGCCCGAGGCGGCTCTAGCAACTCTTCTCTGCAAGATACCGACGGCGACGGCAACAACGATCCCTCATGGGATCCTGCTTTTGGCTCCGACTGCAACGGCGGCAACATGTTTGCCATGCAGCGCTGGGGCACCTCGGGCGGCAGCAGCGATGGCATGGTGCTGGGCCTCAATGACGATCCCAACGATGCTCTCGGCATGTATGTCAACACCCCCTTCAGCGACAAGACCCTCAAAGACTACTCCGACGGATTTATGTTCATTACCGTCAATGCTCCCACCGACAGCCGCACCCTGATCCAGGCCAATCCTCGCGACTATGCCTGGTGGGGCCTTACGGGGCTGTATCCTCATCCTCCGGGGGTAACGGCTCCAGCCTTTGGCATGGATGCCCAGCCGGGCGGGCAGGTGCACTACGTGGTGCTCGACAGCGACGACGCGGCCAACCTCCTCGTCAATGGGGCCCCCATCCAGGCGGGCGATCAGGTGGCCATCGTCAATGGCAACGACGAAGTCTGTGGCATTGGGCGCGTAGGGCAGCAG
>CAYVAP010000505.1:0-4211 GCA_964449365.1 uncultured Bacteroidia bacterium | reverse complement strand
ACCCCCTGTTTATCAAATTTTTACTCTGCGCCTCTGCGTGAAACAAAAAGGGGAAGTTATTCTTTGAGCCTTAGCTAAGTCTCGAATTCCCAATTACGAATCTTCTCCATGATCTACGCTTTCAAAGACTTCATTCCCGTGGTGCATCCCAGTGCCTTTGTGCATCCACAGGCGGCAGTAACGGGCAATGTCATCATTGGAAAAGATGTTTACATCGGGCCTGGTGCAGCCATTCGCGGCGATTGGGGCGGCATCGTGATCGAAGAGGGCTGCAATGTGCAGGAAAACTGCACCATCCACATGTTTCCTGGAGTTACGGTCTACCTGCGAGCATCGGCTCACATCGGCCATGGGGCCATCATTCACGGTGCGGAGATTGGCCGCAACTGTATGGTGGGCATGAATGCGGTGGTGATGGACGAGGTCGTGTTGGGAGAAGAGAGCATCGTGGGGGCGCTGGCCTTCCTCAAAGCGGGCAGCCACTGGCCCGCCCGGAGCTTGATCGTGGGCAATCCCGCCAAGGTACTACGTGAGGTCAGCGATGAGATGATGGCCTGGAAGACCAAAGGCACTCGACTCTACCACACCTTGCCGGGTGATTGTCATGACAGCCTGCGCCCCGTGACTCCCCTAAGCGAAGTGCCGACCGACCGCCCTAGCCAGGAGAGCCTCTACACGACTTGGAACCAGATCAAAGACACCTAAGTAACGATCCAAAAATAAGTAATGCCGCTACGCTTGATCCTTCGCACCATGGCTGCGTCAGAAAAACCTTCCTTAGCTCGCTAAGGTCGGCTTTTTATTCGAGCCTGGGGCCCTTTGTCCCAGCCTCTCATGGCCCTGGCACGAATTCTCTGCGCGAAATCGGCATGTTATTTTTCTCGCGTTACTAAGAAAACACGAGGCCGGAAAGACCTCGTGCGGTGGGAAAAGGGGGGAAATGGGAATGCTTGATGGTGGTGGTTGGGACCGCTGCGATTAAGGGGAGGGATTTGAGACAAATGCGGGAAAACGCACGCTTTGCCTGACCAATGGTGGTTGAGTGTCCCTATTCAGGAGGTCATCGCCCTCGTACTAGACGCATGACCAGCGATATGGCGAAGAGAACGAGAAAGATGTAGAAAAGGATTTCTGCAATATCTGCCGCACCGGCCGCGATTCCGCCAAATCCAAAAACGGCTGCTATCAAGGCAATAACCAGAAAAACGATGGCATAACGTAACATAGGAATGGGTTTATTGTCTTATTTTACTGGAAATTTGTAAGTAAGGTTGTGTTTTTGTAAAAAATGTTGACAAACTTTTTGCTCTCGATCAAATCATAGGTCCGCTGGCCATTCGTTTCGCGGTTTAAGATTCAAGGTTGAAAGTTACCCAAGCTGCGCAGAGCCAATCAGGGCTACTTACCTGGAATTAACGGCACACTTTGGTTTGGGTAAAGTATGAGTATAACTCAAAATAGCTCCCTGAAGCTCTAGGAGGCACATTTTCCAAGTCTGAACTAATGACTAGCAAGTTCATTGGGTAGGCAACCAATATGAGGGGCTGGTACCGAAACCCTATCCTGCCTGGCTACCGCATACTGTATTCAGTATCCTGTTCATATCGGTGAGATCTTTGGTTTCGCGCGGAAGTGGCGCAAAGGTTGGCTTTACGCAGAGCCCTTATGGCCCCTGTGCCCCCATTCCCCCTTACCTCGGTTCGATCCAGATAATCTCGCCGTTGCGGTCGATGTAGGCATAGCGCCCGTCATAGTCGCCGTGAATGGGCCCTAGTCTCACTTCGGCTAAACCTTGGTGAAAGTAGTCCACCCACCGAAATTCGTAGTCTGTGATACGATTGAAGTTTTCGTCGATGTAAGCCCATAGTCCGCCCTGCTTGACGGCTCCGATCCCCTCGTGAAAGCCTTTGGCTTCTTGGTACCTTGGGTTTTTGATGATGACCCCGCGGCGATTGACCCACCCCCATCGCCCGCCGGGCTCCTCGGTGGGCTTCAGTGGTTCAGGCTGGGTGAGCGGATCGCCCGCCCGACTGCCGATCAGGACGGGGGCCATACCGCTTCCGAATCGCCCTACGTAGTCAAACTCTGGTTCGAAGAGAAATCGCCCTGCGGTATCGACCAGGGTATAGAAGCGATTACGTCGCGGGTCGATTTTTTCGCCGCGAAAGCGGGGCTTCACTCGCGCTACCCCCTCATAAAAACGAGTCTCGACGCGGTATTGGGGTAGAAGCACCTTGCCCTGTCGATTGATGATAAGCACCCGCCCGTCCTCATTGACCACCATGGCCTGCCCGTCGATAAAGTTTGCGGGGTAGAGAAATTGTGGCTCGATCACGAATGCACCCGTTTTGTCGATGTAGCCCCAGCGGCGGTTGAGGTAGACGTTGGCGAGGCCCTCACGAAAGCAGCGGGGCGACTCGATGCGCGGATCGCGGATCACGACTTCGTCGCGCTGGTTGATGTATAGCCATTCGCTCTCGGTACGCACGGCGGCCAGGCCCTCAGAAAAGATGTAGGCTTCGTGCTGTATGCGGGCAAACTCATCGGGGTCGAAAGGCGCGCCGGCCTCAGGGGGTGAGTAGTATTTGGGGTTGATGATAAATTGGCCTTGGGGGTTGACAAAGCCCCACTTGCCGTCGAGGGGCAAGTGCCCGTTGCGTGGATGGCCCCCGACATTGACCCCAGCGAGGTCTTCGCCAAAAGGCATGGCGTAATCGAACTGCGGCGAAATCGCCGTCTCGCCGTTGGCATACATGTAGCCGTAGCGATCGCCCTGCCAGATGACCCGCAGTTGAGGCTCACGCGGCATCGAAGGGGCCGAAGCGAACTCGCAGCCGCCGAGAAGGAGCCAAACGATGAGCAGCCACCAGGGGGTATGACAAGCTAGGCGATGAAGAAACATGGCTTATACTTCAAAGTGGTTGAATGGTGGAGTGGTTGATTGAATAGCCTTGTTATCAATAAGTGATCGTGTCTTACCACGCTACAACAGACTACTAGACATCATCCACTCAGACAGAATTTCAAGATTCATAAGATCATAAGCACCTGAAAGCCATCTTGTTAATCTTGTCCCATCTTGTCCATCTTGTCCAAAGATGAGCGCGCCCAAAGCTCATGTCCAGTAGAATGCTCTACAATCCTTACGCCACGTAGTATAGTTGGGGTCTACACTGGAAAGTAATTGATCAGCGGATATCTTGCGGTATAATGGCTGGGCTGCTGTCCATCTTTTCCGGCGAAGCGAGGGGGCGCTCAGCCGGCAGCCTCGGTTCGGCCCGAGCCGGGAAGCGCAGAAAGACCCGCTTCTCGGTGATTTGCTCCAGCAGAGATACCAGGGTTCGTTGCGCTTGTGCTTCGGCTTCGCCGTAGATATCACCTGCCAGGGCCGCCTCGCGCATTTTTTCTTCGCCGATCTCGAAGGCTTGGTCGATCAAGCGCTGCCCCTCGGTATACATGCCGGTGTACCAAGTATCTACGATCTCGGAGCGCTGATGATCGATGCGGTGGTAGCAGATTTCGGGGGCAGGTAAGTCTAGCAGCACCGTGTCGCCCGCGATGCGAATATCACCACTATCGATCCGGGCAAAGTCTACACAGGCTACCGTTTCGCCGTACACCCTGAGCATCACTTTCGGGTCGGGTAAATATTCCACCTTGACCTCGTGGGTGATCACGTCCTGAAAAGATACCTTCACTAGTTCCAATTTTCCCAGGCCCTTGATTTCTTCTACCACGATGCTATGTACTGAGGTAGTCTGCTCTGGCTTCAGCTCTGGCCACTCTGGTAAGCGAGGCAGTGCCAGGTACGACCATATCCCCAAGCCTAGACTAGTGAGCAGGGTAATCAATAACAGCCAAAAAAGGAGTTTTCGCACAGATTGATCGGGTTAGGGTGAGGGCAGCGATGAGTCATACGAAGGTATATAAAATGAACACATCGCTGGCTTACTACTTCTCTCAATTTGACTAAAAAAACCACGTATTCCCAATCGTCTTTGCAAAGTTCGCTCGAAAGATTGGTTTTCCTTCCGCTAGATTTTATCTTCGAGCGGGAGTAATGCTTCGAATTCGAAATTCGTGATCAGTAATTTGTAATTGAAAGCACTGCTGGTCAGAATCCTATACGAATTTCGAATGGTTAATCAGACTACTGGACATCATCCACTCAGACAGAATTTCAAGATTCATAAGATCATAAGCACCTGAAA
>CAYVAP010000504.1:0-4216 GCA_964449365.1 uncultured Bacteroidia bacterium | reverse complement strand
CGCACTTACCTGCGCCAGCCCCATCACCGCTAGGGCTACCGACTCGCGTACCCCCAGCTCTGCCAGGGCGATGGACGGAGCCAAAGACTTGATCAGCAGGGTAATGCTCGCCAAGGCGAGCGCCAGCAAGGGGCTGCCTTCGAAGCCGAAAGCCATCAGCAGCGCGGCATACTGCCCCAAAAAAATCATGCCCCGCAGCAGGCTCAGCCCCCAGACGCGTCGCACGGTGGGCACCGAGAGGCTGATCAGCGCCTCGCGCGCGCGCCACATCATGCTCTCAGGCAAAGGAATGCGGCTCAGCCAGAGCTGCAGGGGCCTGGGCCAGAGAAATCCCAGCGTACCGATCAGCCCTAGCAGCCCCGCGATCCCCAGCCACCAAGGGTAGCTCGTTTCTAGCCAGGCAGGCAATGCAAAGCGGTCGTGGAGCAGGGCTAGCCCCAGCGCACCCAGTGCCACGGTAATGGCCATCTGTGCAATGCGGCATACGAAGGTGTATACCGCAGCCCAAAGCCGATGCCCTGGCGGCAAGGGGAGCAACCGCCCGGCGTAGTCGCCCAATCGGTTGGGGGTGAAGATGCCCGTGGCCGCTCCGGCTAAGATGGCTCGCAGGGCTTGCCCCAAGCTGCAACAAAACTCTCCGTTGCGTAGCAAGATGCGCCATTTGCCCGCTTCCAGCCCAAGGTTGATCGGTAGCAAGGCCAGCGCCACGCCTAGCCAAAAAGGGGCTTGCAACCACTGCTGACTGAGGGTCAGGGTTTCTCGCTCTTGCCACACGCGCCAGGTCACGTAGCTCAGCGCCGTGAGGCTGATGAGTAGCCGCAGCAGCCAGGGCAGCAACGGATGCGCCGCAAAGGCGACCCAATAATGCTGACTCCAGCGATACCATCTGCGGGCGAGGGCGATCATTGGGGTAAAACTAGCGTTTTCTGGCAGGGCTACCAACCCCAAGCAAGAAAGGGGGCGGATCTGTTCGATGGCGGCCCACTTGTGTGCAAGGGCCATAGAGGTTTCAGCTTCGGCCAGGGGGCCTCGCCAGCCCCTGATATTGGTTCACTCAACCCCAAACCCCGCACTCCAACCCCTCAACGTCCCCCTAAGACTCCTCCAGCACCGTCATCAGCTCCAGCCAGCGCTCAGATTTGGCTTCGAGGTCGGCTCTGACCTGTTCTAGCTCCTCGGTATAGTGGTTGAGGGCTTCAAAATCGGCCCCGGCCTGACCCATCAGTTCTTCCAGTTCGGCCTGTCGATGTTCCAGGCGCTCGATTTCGGGCTCCAATTGCTCAAACTCACGCTGATCTTTGTAGCTGAGCTTGCCTTTGCGTACGCCCGTGTTGCTGGCGCTAGGTGCAGCTTCCGCTTGGGGGGCGGATTTGGGGGCTTCGCGGCGGTGCGTCTCCTGCTCGGCTTTCCAGCGGCGATACTGCGAATAGCTGCCCGGATAGTCGCGGATGTGGCCGCTTTCTTCGAAGACAAAGAGGTGATCGATCAGCCGATCCATGAAAAAGCGGTCGTGCGTAACCACCAGCAGGCAGCCTTCGAAGCGGTAGAGAAATTCCTCCAGGCGACGTAGGGTCACCAGGTCGAGGTCGTTGGTCGGCTCATCGAGGATGAGAAAGTTGGGGTTGGTCATCAGTACCCGCAGCAAGTGTAGGCGGCGCTTTTCGCCCCCCGAGAGAGTTTCGACCAGGTTGTAGTGCATGGAGCGGGGAAAGAGAAAATGCTCCAGCAAGGTTGCCGCCGAGACCGTCTCACTCTTGCTCAGCTCTACGTGCTCGGCGGCCTCGGTCACGGCCTCGATCACGCGCTGGTTGTCTTTGAATTTGAAGCCCGACTGTCGGTAGTAGCCATATACGATGGTCTCGCCGGTGCGAATCTTGCCCGAGTCGTGAGTTTCTTCGCCGATGATCATGCGCAGCAAGGTGGTCTTGCCTGCCCCATTGGGGCCGACGATGCCCACCCGGTCGCGCCGCGCGAAGGTGTAGCTGAAGTTGTCGATCAGCAGGTTGTCGCCGTAAGCCTTGCGCAGGTTTTTGATCTCCAGGGTTTTGCCCCCGATGCGGCGGCCCTTGACTTGCAGGCTTACATCCGTGGCTTCGGGCTGATAATCGGCCCGCGTCTTGAGCTCTTGCGCCGCGTCGATGCGCGACTTGCTTTTGGTGCCTCGCGCTTTGGGAGAACGGCGCAGCCATTCTAGCTCAGTTTTGTAGAGGCTCTGGGCGCGCTCGGCCTCGGTGAGTTGATTGAGCTCGCGCTCTTCTTTTTTGGCCAGAAAATACTCGTAGTTGCCTTGGTAGCGGTAGATGCGCCCCTCGGTCAGCTCGAAGATCTCGTTGGTGATGCTGTCGAGAAAATAGCGGTCGTGGGTGACCAGCAGCAGGCTCTGCTTGGCGGTAGAGAGGTAGCTTTCCAGCCACTCGATGCTGTCGAGGTCGAGGTGGTTGGTCGGCTCGTCCATGATGATGAGGTCTGGCTCCTCGATCAGGGCCTGGGCCAGGGCCACCCGCTTGCGCTGCCCCCCGGATAGCTCTTTTACCTGCCGATCAAGAAAGTTGACGTCGAGTTTGCTCAGGATCTGGTTGATCTTGACCTCGTAGTCCCAGGCGTTTTCTGCTTCGATGCGGTTGATGAGTTGCTCCAGCTTGGGCTGTAGCTCCGGCTGGTTGGCGATTTTTTGTGTCAATTCCTCATACTCCCGCACCAGTTGCAGGGCAGGCAGGTCGCCGGCAAACACCACCTGGCTCACCGTCGCCTCATCTGGCAGCTTGGGTTCCTGCGGCAAAAAAGCCACCCGAATGCCCTTGCGATAGGTGACCTGCCCACTATCGGGCGTGTCCAGCCCCGCCAAGATTTTCATCAGGGTCGATTTGCCGCTGCCATTGACCCCGATCAGGGCGACCTTCTGACCCTGATCCAAGCCGAAGCTCAGGTCTTCGAAAAGGGTCTTCATGCCAAAGGACTTGGAGATATGTTCGACGGAGAGGTAGTTCATGGCGATTAAGTCTAAACTACGAATTCGGAATTCGTAATAGGATGGTGAGGGTCAAAAGTAGCAAAAGTCTGGGGGAGATTTGTCTCCTTTCGCTCACCTATGTGAGCGGAACATGGCTTCGGCACAGAGTGCCTCGCCAGCGCGCAGCTCACCCGAGCGAACAGTCTCCCTTAAGAGCGATACAGGGGGTGAACGGTCTCTATGTGTAACTTTGACCTACCCCCGTTTGGATATACGCCAGTCTTTTGCTTAACTTTTCCTGGCGAAGATAGCAATCGGGCGCTCATGCGGCTCCCTCGCTAGATGTTGGCTCGCTCACTACTAACTCCGATCAAAACATGCTGGTACCTACTCTGCTGCTCAAGCAGCTCTATACCTTCGGCAGCCTCACGAACACCTCTGAGGGCATCAAATTTTTGCTCAAAAATCGGCTCAGCGATGCTACGCTTTTGGCGGTTCATCGCATTTCAGTAGGAAATCGGGATGTCTCCCTGGCCGACGTCACCCTGCGCCTGGATGATGGTCGCCAACTACAACCACAGGACATCTCGGGCCATCAGCCGCTCGATTTTCCGCTCAAGGCCAGCCTGGAGGTAAGCATTGCCACGGCGCATCTCAAGGACGGAAAGCACCACATCGAGGTGCAGTTTGAGGCGAATCCCTTCGGAAAACTGACCCTCAAGGTCGAGGACGGCATCCAGACTGATATAGAGCACCGGGTAGTGATTCCCCGGAGTGAAAAAGATGACTACGACGATGAAGTGATCAAGATTCGCCAGCAGTTTGTGGAAGACTACACGGGCAAAAAGCTGGAGCACATCCCCCATTACTCCTTCGATCCTCACCTTGCTGCTGGCAACTGCGAGCATTTCACGGGGGTGGCTCAGGTGCCCATGGGCTTTGCCGGTCCGATTGCGATCCATGGGGAGCATGCCCGGGGTGATTTTTTGGTGCCAATGGCCACCGCTGAGGGGACGCTGATCGCGTCGTACAATCGAGGCATCAAGCTAGTCAACGCCTGCGGCGGGGTCAAGTGCACCGTGGTCGACGACGCCATGCAGCGAGCGCCCGTCTTCGTGATGGAAGATGCCCGCGCCGCCCGTGAGTTTGTCAAGTGGGTCAAAGCAAACACCGCTCAAATCACCGAACACGCCGAAGCCACCACCTCCGTGGGCAAACTGATCTACATCGATCCGTATCTGGCCAGCAAATTAGCCTACCTGCGCT
>CAYVAP010000503.1:0-4218 GCA_964449365.1 uncultured Bacteroidia bacterium | reverse complement strand
TTGCTCTACTACCACGGCCTGCTGACCATCAAGGGGCAAGATCTGGGCGAAGCCATCCTGGGCATTCCCAACCGGGTGATCGAGGGGTTATTTTACCAGTACTTCTCCGACTTGCTGAGCGAGCAACTGCAGGAAGTGCCCAGCCCGCTGGACCTGCAAGCCGCCGTGCGCACCCTCGCCCGCCACAACGACCCCCAGCCCCTGCTCGCCCTGGTGGCCGACACCCTTCAGCAGCTTTCCACCCGCGACTGGATCCACTTCAACGAGGCCAGCCTCAAGTCCATCCTGGTAAGCTACCTGTACAGCTCGCAGCTCTACCTCATCCAGCCCGAGCAAGAGGTGCGCCCCGGCTACGTCGATTTGCTCCTGCAGCGGCGCGAGCCGTTTCCGGCCCCGCATCAGTTCGTCTTCGAGCTGAAGTACCTCAAAAAGCAGGAGGCCCACCGCCTCGAAGCGGTGGTCGCCGAAGCAAAGGCGCAGCTACAGGGCTACCTGCAATGGGTAGGTCCAGGGCATGCCCTGGACCTACGCAGCCTCACCGACCTACGCGCCTGGGTGATCGTGTTTGTGGGGACGGAGGTAGGGTATGCGGGGGAGGTGGCGTCTCAGCCGCCGTCCTAGCGCCTTCGGAATGAAATAATCGACCAATTTGTCAATTAATAAGTCGCTGATAGTTAGCGAATTAAATTTCGAATAACAAATTGGCAATCTCGAATTATAAGCACTAGCGACCTAGGCAGGGCTACAAAAGCCGACAAACAGGGGATATCCCTTGCCGGTCTCATTTTTCCATCGTATATTTACGATCGTTATGCCCACGGTAGCTTTCACCTCTACACAGCAGCAGCTTGCCACGGTGGCCAAAGCCCTGGCCCATCCGGCCCGTATCGCCATCTTGGACGTGCTGCGGCGGCGCGAAACCTGCTACTGCGGCGACATCGTCGAGGAACTGCCCCTGGCCCAGGCCACCGTTTCGCAGCACCTCAAGGTGCTCAAAGAGGCAGGCTTGATCCAGGGTACCATCGACCCCCGCCGCTCCTGCTACTGCATCGACGCCGAGGGCTGGGCCCAGGCCAAGGCGTTGCTGGATGCCTTTCTGGGCGATCAACCGCCGGAGCAGGCCATCAATTGCTGCGAATGAGAAGAGATTAGAAATGCGTGATTCGTAACTCGTAATAGTGTATCCTGCTGATGGGGAAGACGCATAGAGCGGAGCTAACCGCATCGTTCACACTGCCTTAAGCCCGATATTTTTTGCTCATCCTCATCGTATTTTTGCGATGAAAAAAGAATCAGAAGATCGGCTTTCTCGATCACTCCCGCTGTCGAAGATCCCCAGCATCGGGAAGCGGAGCGAAATCCCGATCCCTGGATCACCTAGATCACCCCAGATCACGTCCGGAACCAGCATTGACCATTGTGCCATAAACACCGCCTTCTCTACTGATCATTGACCACTGAACATTGAAACCTGATATGCAACTTTCCCACGTCAAACAACACCTCAGCACCCTCGACACCCTGCGCTTCGAGCTGCCCGACGGCAGTGTGGTGCCCGCCCACTTTCACGTAACCAAAGTGGGCCTCAACACCCGGCACTTCATCGACTGCGGCGGCACCGTGCGGCAGGAGCAGCGCGTGAACTTCCAGCTCTGGTACAGCCACGACCACGACCACCGCCTCGCGCCGCAAAAGCTGCGCAACATCATCGCCCTCTCCGAGCGGAAATTTGGCTTATCCGACCTGCCCGTGGAGGTAGAGTACCAAGGCCAAACCATTGGCCGCTACACCCTGCAAGCCAGCCCCAATGGCTTTGCCCTCGTGCCCACCCACACCGACTGCCTGGCCAAAGACAATTGCGGCATTCCGGGGGAAAATTCGGAATTGGAAATTCGTCATTCGTGATTGCTTCGCATTCCTTTTATCACCCCGATCACCTACCCCGAATGCCTGTTTCTTTACTGACCACTGTCCACTGACCATTGTTCACTGTCCCATGACCCCTGACTTACAAGCCTATATCGACGACCTCTGCGGCCACCCAGTGGCCGAGGAGCGCCGGGCCGAGCTATCCCGCCTGGCCGACCTGCTCACCGAGCGCCTACGCCGCGACGAGCGCGCCGATCTGGTCTTCATCTGCACCCACAACTCGCGGCGCAGCCACTTTGGGCAGGTCTGGGCCCAGACCCTGGCCGACGACTACGGCCTGAAGGGCTTACGTACCTACTCCGGCGGCACCGAGGCCACGGCCTGCCACCCCAACACCGTGCGCACCCTGCGGGAAGCGGGCTTCCTCATCGAGGCCCAGGATGACAGCCCCAACCCGCGCTACCACCTTCGCCACGGCGAAGATCACGCGGGTATGGACCTTTGGTCCAAAGTCTACACCGACCCGGCCAATCCGCAGCGGGATTTCCTGGCGGTAGTGACCTGTGATTCAGCCAACGAGGCTTGTCCCATGGTGATCGGCGCGGCCGAGCGCCTGGCCATCATGTATGAAGACCCTAAGGTCGCCGACGGCACCCCCGAGGAAGCCGCGACCTACGCCGCCCGCTGCCGACAGATTGCCGCCGAGATGAACTGGGTGATGGGGATGGTGAAAAATTCGTGATTCGGAATTTGGCATTCGTAACGGGTTACGCTCCCCACACCTTCACGCCCTCCGCCTCTTTCTCCCAGATCTTCTCTTCCCAGCTACGCTTGGGGTCGCGGTCGAAGATGAGCAGGTGCCCCTCCTGGGTGCCGCAGCGTTCCATGTAGGCGCGAATCTGCGCGAGCCCCTGGGCCAGGGTGGCTTCGAGGCTGTGGTGGAGGATTTTCAGCTCCAGCACGATGGCCTGTCGGGTGCCATCGGGGGCGAAGTATTCGATGAAGAGGTCGGTACGCCCGCGGCCCAGGCCGTATTCCCGCTCGACGCGGCCCCCGCCGTTGACGATGCGCTGCAGGTAGGCTTGCAGCAGCAGTTGGGGCGCGGCTTCCTGATAGGCGGCGATTCCCGCCCAATGCTCGGAATGCTGGCGAAAGAAGGCCTGAAAATCGCGCAGCAGCTTGGGCATGTCCAGCAGGCCATTGGGGCGGATGTACCAGGCAGGCTCGGTGCTCAAGCCGGTCTGGATGGTCCAGGTCAGCTCGCGGGGGATGACCTCTTGGTAGATAGCATTGGCGATCTGCACCTTGCCATTGGGCTGCACCGAGATCAGGCCCAGGTCGCGCAGGTACATCACGTCGTCGGGGCGATGGGTGGTGGCTTCGGTATGGCCTGTCAGCATCGGCTCGATCACGCGGCGCACCCGCGGCTCTCTCAATTTATCGGCCAGTTGATCGAGGTGGGTATCGCGGCGCAGGATGAGCCGCTCTTTGGCCTCGCGAAAGGCCTCGACGGTGAGGAGCTGGCTGCGGTCGCGGTACGCGCACATGTTGTAGGTCAGCTCGTAGGCCAGGGCATTGACCAGCCAGGGCTGCCCGGCGGTGTAATGCCAGGCCAGCTCGAAGATGCCGTCTTCCCAGGCTTGCCCGGTGTACTCGGTGTGCTGTCGGTAGAGGTAGGCCAACTGTTCGGGCGAAAAATTCTCCATGCGCAGCGACTCGGCCTTGACGTTGAAGGCGCTGCCGCCGGTGATGATCTCCTTGCTGCGGGAAGAATGGATGCGGTAATCGCGCACGTCGCGCACCCCGCAGAGGATCACCGAGCTGGGAAAGCTGCGGGGACGGTCGTTGTACCCACTGCGCAGTTGCCGTAGCAGCGAGATGAGGGTATCGCCGATCAGAGCATCGACTTCGTCCAGGATGAGGACTACGGGTTTTTCGGCATGTTGGCTCCAGTGCTTCAGCAATGCCTTGACAGCCCCATGACCACCATTTGCATCATAGATCGACCGCCATACGGTTTCCAGCATACCGCTGCGATGCCAAGTTTCGTGCGAGCTCGCGATGCTCCCCGTAATGGCCAACATAGCCGCGTCCACGTCTTCGCGGGCGGCCTGGGCAGCTTCGATATCCGCATACACCGCTTCGTAGTCGCCCTGCTGATTGAGGTAGTCGGCCAGCGCCAGGATGGAACTGGTCTTACCCGTCTGCCGGGGGGCGTGCAGGATGAAGTACTTGCGTTGCTGAATGAGGTCCTGTACCTGCTTAAAATTCCAGCGCTCCTCCATCGGCACGTAGTAGTGGATGTCGGTCTGAATGGGGCCAGCCGTATTGAAGTAACGTTCCATGGGG
>CAYVAP010000502.1:0-4244 GCA_964449365.1 uncultured Bacteroidia bacterium | reverse complement strand
CAGCCCCCCACATATTGGCTCACTCAGTGGCCGCCCAAGCGGCTAAATTTACTTTTAACCAGGAACTTTGAACTCTTTCCACTAGTGCTCCGCTGATCCGTTTACTCGATGGTGAAGGGAATGTACTCCTCAAATTCTCCGGTGGTAATATGGAAGTAATAATCACCGGGAAGAAACCACTTGGTTTTGATGGTTACCTCGTAAGGATTTTGGGCAATATCTTTGGGATCGATGTTGAGTTGTTGCTCCCCGCGATAGAGGGTCAGGTCGCGAATGATCGTGTTGGCCTCTTCTGTACTGATGATGATTTTGCGGCGCTTCTGATCAAAAGCCGTCTGCGGATCGGCAGTGAAGACGATAGCTTCTCCTTCCTCTTTTTCTTTGGATTGAAACTCTATGGCGACCGGGCGATCGCGCTCGGGCTTGCCTTCCATCTCGATGGTTACCTGGCTAAGGTCTTCAAAATTGCGCAGCAGGGAATCGGCAAACACGGCGTCAGGGACGCCATAGCCGTATTCATTGTCTGGAAATTGGGACTGATCCGCACTGAGGCGTATGGCTTGGATGAGGTCCATGTTGGAACGATCAGGGTGTGCCTGACGCAGGCAAGCCATGACCCCTGCCATCAGGGGCCCGGAAAAAGAGGTGCCGTACGAGCGGGTGATGCGGCCTTGGGGGCTAGCCACTGCGGTGCGACTGCCCATGGCTACCACGTCGGGCTTGATGCGGCCATCGGCGGTGGGGCCTACCGATGAGAAGTAAGAAAGCTTTTTTTGAGCGTCGACTGCCCCAACACATAGCACACTGTCGGCATCGCAGGGCACAGAAATGTAGCGCCAGGGTTCGGCCCATTCGTTCCCGGCCGAGACCGTGACGATGATGCCCCGCTGAGCAGCCATATCCACCGCACGGGTAGCAATGGCCCGGTCGCCGTCGAGGTCTTCATAGGTGTGGCTATTGATGTCATCGTCAAATTCGGTATAGCCCAAAGAGGCGTGCAGCACATCTACGCCTACCGAGTCGGCAAATTCGACGGCCTGCATGAAGTAGGTTTCTTCGATTTCGGTTTCGGAGCCAGCATCTTCGGTGCGGCACAGCACCACGGAGGCATGAGGCGCAGTACCCACCAACTCGCCGGGCTGATTGGCCGCGATGGTAGAGAGCACATTGGTACCGTGGGAGTTGGCCCCGTAGACAAACGCCGTATCGTCGACGAAGTCGTAGGTGGCCACGATGCGGTTGCTGGCGCGCAGCGAGTCAAAGGCAGGAATGGTATCGACTCCCGGAAAGCCCGCGTCGAGTACCGCGATGGTTACGCCTCGCCCCGTAAAGCCCTGAAGATGCAGAGGCGCGAGATTGAGCATGTTGTTTTGATCTTCTGCCTGGCCATACGCCATCGAATCGAGCAGCGAAGCGGCCACCGTAGGCCCTTCGGCTGGCCCTCGGCTGTGTCGCTGAAAGGTCGCCACGGGGCGCATGCCCGCCACAAACGCCAGCTCGTACAGCCCCGCCAATTGCTCAGGGTGCCCATTGACCACCGCAGCGTTGAGCCAGCGCGAGGTAGCACTCACCTGATATCCCCGCTCCCGCAGAGCATCTACATAAGGGCCATACACTGGCAGATCGCCTTCGCTCAGGCCGAGGCCTTTTTCTGCCCGCATGTGCAAGGCCGCAGGGCTGAGAAAGTCTTCTGGGTGAGCCATCTGCACGGCTACCTGCTGGCCTTTATCAGTAAAAAACACCCACGTGTCTGGTTGGGCCTGGCCATACAACCAGCCCAAGCACAGCAGGGCAAACAAGCTAAATCGTTTCATAAGAAGAAAAGCAGTGGATTGCTTATTATCAGGTTCAGGGGTTGCAAAAAAATGCATGCTCCCAAGGTCGAACATACGAGAATCTTGCCGCAAATAGAGATAGAAGCCGCAGAAAATCTATCATTCTCTCAGAAATCCAGACCAATACTCGCGCAAAGCAGACCAATTGCTTCGTTGCCGTACGCTAAGGCAGACGATGGATCTGCTGCCGAGCCATTCTTAGTAACGATCTAAAAATAAGGAATGCCGCTACGCTTGATCCTTCGCACCATGGCTGCGTCAGAAAACCTTCCTTAGCTCGCTGAGGTCGGCTTTTTATTCGAGCCTGGGGCCCTTTGTCCCAGCCTCTCATGGCCCTGGCACGAATTCTCTGCGCGAAATCGGCATGTTATTTTTCTCGCGTTACTTACCGCTCGCTGTATGGGCGCGGCTAAGTCTCACCCACCTTATCGCTGAGCCGCGCCGAGCGGATGCGTGGCCGTGTAAAGGAGCGGCACCAAGGCTACCGCCACCCGTTGTGTAGCCGTCAGGCGGCCCGCTGCCCTTGGTTGTCGGTATCGGCGGACTCATCCAGGTCTAGGCCCTCGTCCTCACCGAGGTCGACTTCAGCCGTTTCTTCGGAGAAGATATCCGCCACGTCATCTAGCAGCGAAGTGGGGGTATCAGGCGCCGGCTGGCCTGGTCCCAGGATCTGAATCAGGGTATCGAGGCTTCGACTGATGTAGTGCTTTTTTTCGAGCGGTAGCGTATCGAGGCGCTCTTCGAGCTTTTGGGCAAATGACCTGGGCACTTTCTCCAACAAACGCTCGCCCTCGGCGGTGAGGCTAATGTAGGTGACCCGTCGGTCGTTGCGTTTGGGCAGGCGTGCCACGTAGCCTCGCTTTTCCAATCGACTCACGATGCCCGAAATGGTGCTGGGGTTGAGGTTGAGCCCATCGCTCAGGGCTTTGGTGGTCGATTGAAAATCATCCGATTGCTTGAGGTGTTCCAAACAGAGAAGCTGAGGAATGCTAATGCCAAATTCTTTCTGAATTCGCTTTGACTCGAGGTTGAGTCCACGCACAATTTTTCGGAGCTGGGTAAGAATCTCGCCTTGGGGCATGATGGCAAATCAGGTGGAGGAAGCCCTTGATATAATTAGTTCCCAAAAATAATCTGCAATCGCATCGATTCCAAGATTATGATACTGTTACGCATGCCTCCGCGAGTTGTTAGCCATTCATTATGATATCATTAAAATGCAGAGACCAGCTTTTATCTCAAGTGGAAATATTCAAACTTAGGCCAAAAAGCTGTCCCTCCCTACCCTATGTCGGCTGCCACAGACCAAACCCCCGAAAAAGCCAAAATCCTGATCGTGGACGATGAGGAGGATATCCTCGACATGCTGGCCTACAACTTCGAGCAGGAAGGCTATAAAGTGTTGCGTGCTACCAACGGTGAAGAGGCGATCGAGGTAGCTACTGAGCATCATCCAGACCTGATCATTTTGGATATCATGATGCCCAAGATGGACGGCGTATCTGCCTGCATCACGCTGCGGGCGACCCCGGGCCTGGAGCAGGTGTCGATCATGTTTTTGACCGCTCGCGCCGAAGAGTACTCGGAAGTGGCGGGGTTCGAAGCCGGTGCGGACGACTACATCTACAAGCCGATCAAACCGCGCGTACTCAAAAGTCGGGTGCGTGCCATGCTCCGGCGCAATCAAGGGCGCAGCCTGCGCGATCCCAACATCATCCACATTCACGACCTGGAGGTAATCAAGGATGAATACGTGGTGCGTAGGAGAGGAGAGGCCATATCGCTGCCCCGCAAAGAATTCGAGCTGTTTTATTTTCTCGCCTCCCGGCCCGGTAAGGTCTACAGCCGCGAAGACCTGCTGGTGCGCATTTGGGACAATGTCCACGTCACCGATCGCACCGTCGACGTACACGTACGTAAGCTGCGTGAGAAAATCGGCACCCGCTACATCGTTACCATCAAAGGCGTAGGCTACAAATTCTTACCCGAATAAATGGATAAGATCAACAGGAGGGCTTTATCGATGCTATCCAGTAGGGTGTTCGTGATCAGTAGTTGGCAATCAAAAGTACCGCTGATCAGCATCGTACACGCATTGCAAATGGTCAATTACTTGGTTCCAATTCCAAAGACACTAGCCTCCTATCTACCCAAAGTGAAGCATAGACCTTGACAAGTCTCTCCGAGCCTGTTATATTTGTCATCTATCGATGATACTCCATCGAGGTGTGGCGCAGCCCGGTAGCGCGCTTCGTTCGGGACGAAGAGGCCGGAGGTTCGAATCCTCTCACCTCGACATTTTCTTGATTCTAACCGGGGGTAGGTCAAAGTTCCACGTAGAGACTGATCACCCCTTAGTCATTAGTTTCGCGGTTTAAAGTTCAAGGTTGAAAGTTGCCCAGGCTGCGC
>CAYVAP010000501.1:0-4247 GCA_964449365.1 uncultured Bacteroidia bacterium | reverse complement strand
CGAGTAGCGCCTGGGTAGGGTGCTCGTGGGTACCATCGCCCGCGTTGATGATCTGAGCCGGAATGTGCCGACTCAGAAACACAGGCGCTCCCGGCAGCGGATGCCGCATCACCACCATGTCTACCTTCATGGCCAGGATGTTGTTGACGGTGTCGAGCAGGGTCTCGCCCTTTTTTACCGAGCTGCTGGAGGCCGAAAAATTGACGGTATCGGCTGAGAGGCGCTTTTCGGCTAGTTCGAAGGAGATACGGGTGCGGGTGGAGTTTTCGAAGAAAAGGTTGGCGATGGTGATATCGCGCAGCGAAGGGACCTTCTTGATGGGGCGATTGATCACCTCTTTGAAGGAGTCGGCGGTCTCGAAGATCTGATCGATGTCTTCGCGGGTGATGTACTTGATGCCGAGAAGATGGCGGGTGGAAAGGGGCATGTTTTATCGTTCAGGGATCAATGGTCGATGGGGTGATCGGGGTGATCCGAGTGATCGGGGTGGTCTGGGTGATCGGGGTGATCCGAGTGATCGGGGTGATCTGGGTGGTCTGGGTGATCGGGGTGATCTGGGTGGTCTGGGTGATCGGGGTGGCCGGGTGGTCTGGGTGGTCGGGGTGGTCTGGGTGATCGGGGTGGCCGGGGTGGTCTGGGTGATCTGGGTGGCCGGGTGATCGGGGTGATCGGGGTGATCGGAGTGATCTGGGTGGTCTGGGTGATCGAGGTGGTAGACGCTGTGCGATCACCTTGATCACTGATCACTGATCACTGATCACCCTACTGACCACTGCTCATTGATCACTGTTCACTGACTCACTGTCCATTGACCAACAAGACCTGATCTTCCCCCCCTGCTTCTTTGAGCTGTACTTTCACGCGCTGGGTCTCGATGGTATCTACCTGAATGCCGGAGTAGCTAGGCTCGATGGGCAGTTCGCGCTGATGCTTGCGGTCGACCAGCACGAGCAGATCGACCGAGAGGGGTCGGCCATAGGCGAGCATGGCATCCATGGCGGCGCGGATGGTGCGCCCGGTGTAGAGCACATCGTCGATGAGCAGTACGCGCTTGCCTTCGACCAAGAAGTCGATGCGGGTCTGATTGGCTTGCAGGGGCGTATCTCGCTTGCGAAAGTCATCGCGAAAAAAGGTAACGTCCAGCTCGCCATAGGGAACCCTGGTGTCGGGCAGTAGCTCTGTCAGCACCTCGCGCACTCGGCGCCCGACATAGATTCCTCTCGGTTGCAGGGCGAGCATCACCGTACCAGAAAAATCGCCGTATTGCTCGATCAACTCGTGGCAGAGTCGGAGCAGAGTCACCCGCAGCTTGCCGCGCGGGAAGAGGTCGAGTTGATCGTGGCCTTCCATAGCTGCAAACTTGCGAAGAAATGGGGGGATTTGGAATGGGGAATTCGGGGGAAGTGTATTTTGCTGGCGCGCGGCCCAATCTGAAGGGCTGGCCTGTGTCGAAGTTCCCTTATACCTAGGGTGTGTAATCTGATAGGAAATCAGCCCGGCGTATTTTGAAAGATGAAAATGCTGTAAATCAGCAATAACAAAGGGATTTAGTGCCCTTTGGGGAATTCAAAAGCGCCGGGCTGAAAATGGGGCAGATTACACGGCCTACCTTCTACCCCTGACCGTTCATATAGGTGAGTGGCTTATGTTGCAGGGACAGGTACGCCCGTTGCCTCATACGCATGTATCTGCTCGATCATTTTTTCTTTGGGAGATACCTTATTGACCAGCACCTCACGATACCACTCCGTCGTGTATCTTACGGTGGCATCGAAGTCCCAGCGCGGAAACCAGCCTAGCACATGAAAGGCTTTTTCAATGGTCAGTTGCAATAGTGAGGCTTCGTGCAGATCGTTGGGGTTGGAGACGTCGATCCATTGCCCGTGCCCCCATACCTCGACGATTTTATCGGCCAGCACGCGCACGGGTTGATTGGAGGTTACCAGGGGGCCGAAGTTGAAGCCCGAGCAGAGCTTGGCGCGCTCTTTCGGGTCACGCTCAGGATCCATCATCATAGCGCCGAGATGTAGGTAGCCACCCACAGGCTCCAACACGTGCTGCCAGGGACGGGTCGCCGTGGGATTTCGCACTTCGATGGCTTCTTGGCGGCTCAGCGCTCGCATGCAGTCAGGCACGATGCGGTCCTTGGCCCAGTCGCCCCCACCGATCACGTTGCCGGCGCGTACACTCGCCACCTGGATGCCGTGGTCGGACAGGTTGGCCACGTTGAAAAAGGAGTTGCGCCAGGAGTCGATCAGGAGTTCTGCGGCGCCTTTGCTCGACGAATAGACGTCGTATCCGCCCATCGTGTCGTTTTCGCGGTAGCCAAAGAGCCACTCCTGGTTGCTGTAGCACTTGTCCGTGGTGATGCATACTACCGATACCGAGCGTCCAATCTGACGCACGGCGTCGAGCAGGTAGGCGGTGCCCAGGGTGTTGACCTCGACGGTCTCCAGTGGCTTCACATACGAGTCGCGTACCAGCGGCTGCGCTGCCATGTGAAAGATGATGTCTGGCTCGACGGCCTCGAGGTAGGCTTTGACAGCCTCCTGGTCGCGGATGTCGGCCACTTTATGGGTGATCTCGTCGGTGAGGCTGAGTTGATCGAAGAGCGCAGGATCGGTGGGCGGGTTGAGGGCGTAGCCATAGACCTGGGCCCCCAAAAGGCGCAGCCATTGGGTCATCCAGCTTCCTTTGAAGCCGGTGTGCCCCGTGACCAGGATCTTTTTGCCAGCGTAATGGTTCTGTAGATTCATGCTAAAAATTGACAAGTTGGCTTCGGTCAGAGCAGCCTTCCACGGAGGATTCATCTGCGACCGCTATCCAGTTAAATGGATTAGGAAACGATGGACGCAGAGGTGGCAAACAGTTGCTGCTGCTCTTGGTACAGGTCGATCAGGTAGCGGTCTGTAAAGGCTACATCTTGCATGTAGAGCACCTGATCCTTGGGTACGTCGCGCAGCAGCTTGGCGTCCTGGCTCAGCCCGATGGGCAGCAGGTCTTCGGCGCGGGCGGTGTGGTAGTTTTCGCACTCGCCGTAGGCGTGAAACCCACCGATGCCGTCGAGGGTCTGTCCGGCTTTGAGGTCAGTCTTAGCCAGTGTGATCACCTCTACTTTGGGGCCACCTGCCGGGGCGATGATGAGGTCGTCGAATTCCACGAGGCGCGCGACAGAGCTACCGATCTCGAAGAAAAGCAGGTGATAGGGGAGGTAGAAGCTGTATAGCGGGCCATCGCCCAGCTTGCCGTACTTCAGGTACTTGACGGTGAAGGGATCATTGGCCGTGGCGAAGATGCACACCCCGGGACCAGGCTTGCCCCCGATGATGAAATCGACGATGCCACCGTTGGCTTGCAGTTCTTCGGCATCGTAAAGGTGGGTCAGTTCATCCATGTGCTTGCCGGGGGCTTCGAAGCCATTCATGCCGCGCTGGCTGACGCGGAAGCCTACCGCGTTGGCGATGCAAGCCTGCTCCATGTTGACCTTGGTGCCGTCGGCGAAGTTGGTGGCCATCACGGGGTTCATGCCCCAACTGGCGGCAAATTTTTCCTGCGTGGCGGGGGTGCGGTACTGGTCCAGCATGCCCTTGATGTTGATGCACACCTGTGGGGTAAAGCCGCGCATTTTGACTTCGCGGAAGAGGTTGAGGGTGCAGCCGGGCTGATCGCCTTCGGCGACGCAGTATTTCACGCCGGCTCGGCGGGCCTTGTGGGCGATCAGGGGTCCCAGGGTGCTATCCAACTCGGCGTTGAAGGAGAGCACGTGCTTGCCCTCGTCGATGGCCCGCAAGATCATGCGGGTGGCAAAGTCGATGGTCCCGGTGGACTCGATCAACACGTCGATCGGTCCTGTCTGGTAGAGAAGGTCGAGGTTTTGGGTGATGGCTGGTACGCCGGCTTGGATGGCGGCTTCCAGTTCATCGACCCGCTCGACGATCCGGTAGTCCTCGATGCCAGCAATGGCGTAGGCATCCAGGATCGATTGCAGGGTACGGTTGTAGGTAACGGCTACTTTGACGCCGGGCGTGTAACGGTGCAGTTGGTTGATGATCCCCTTGCCCATTTCTCCGGCTCCCACGACCGCCGACTGGATAAAGTTTCCAGTGGCTTCTCGTTTAGCCATGGCCTGATCTACAATGATCATATATTTTTGGGATAAAAATGGCTGATGATAACGTGCGTTGATGAACTAGTGCTTCGCATTCAAAATTCGAAATTCGTAATTAGGAATTCGTAATTGAAAGTAA
>CAYVAP010000500.1:0-4252 GCA_964449365.1 uncultured Bacteroidia bacterium | reverse complement strand
GCCACTGAGTGAGCCAATATGAACGGGGGCTGACCAAAGTGCCTGATACCTTTATATCTTATTTCCCTTATATCCCTAGCCGTTCATATAGGTGAGACAGCTTATTATAAATAGGCTAAATGGCCGCTTACTTCAATCCGAAAGCATTGGTGCCTTCGGAGCAAAGTAAGCGGCCAATTGAATTTTACCTATACTACGTGGCGTAAGAATTGCAGAGTTGTGAGACACTATAACTTATTGATAGCAAGGCCACTCAATAAATCAACAACTCTACCATTCAACCACTTTGAAGTATCAATCGCTAACCAGTGGCGCTGCCAACTGCGAACGATCAACTGATAACTTTGAACGTTAGACGGTGCGCTCTCTTTACTAGTGCCTTCGGAACTAAGTAATTAATCATTCGCAATTCGCATAAAATTTTGGCCATCAGCGCTTTAAATTACGAATTCCTGATCACGAATTTCGAATGCGAAGCACTAGGCGGCTGCGGGTTCACGCTCAGGGCGAAACTGATCGCGCAGGCGTAGCAGCCAGATGGAGAAGATCCCCACCACCAGCAGGCTGAGGGGTAACACCAGCCAGTTGAAGGGAGTATTCCAGGTGATGACGGGCAGAAAAATGCCCCACATGATCAAGCGCAGCCATTCTACCCGCAGGGCCCAGGGCTTTCGCTCCATGATCACACCATGCGCAAAGATCGAGGTGGCAATCAGAATAGCCAGCAAAATCATCCGTGGGTCGCTCAGCAGGGTGGACACCGTAGGGCTTTCGAAGGTGTTTTTTAGCACCATGATGTACATGAAGGCAGCCATGGTCATCATCCGTGCCCCAAAGGCATACAGTTGCAGCCGGAAGGGCGCATCATTGCGATACTTGAGGCGGTTGCCTTGCTCATCAGTCTGATACTCATGCTGAGCGGGGCTAGCGCCTTGAGGGTTGTAGGTCGGGGGCGCGACAAAGACGCGCAGCTTGTGTTGCCAGCGCTTAGCCTCTTTGGCTCTACGAAAAAGATCTTGCCAGTAGTGTAGATACACGCGGTAGGGATTGCTGCTGTGCAGGCCATTGGTGATCCCGTAGTCGGGCTCTTCTTCTTCCGGGGCAAAGGTGCCAAAGAGCTTGTCCCAAATGATGAAGACGTGGCCGTAGTTCTTGTCGAGGTACTTCTCGTTGCGAGCGTGGTGTACGCGGTGATGCGAGGGGGTTACCATGAAGTACTCCAGAATGCCCAATTTGCCCACCAGGCGGGTGTGAGTAAAAAATTGGAACAGGCCGATGAAAACGATGGCACCAGTAGTCATCAGGGGGCTAAAGCCCATCAGCGGCATCCAGACCCAGAAAAAGGAGCGGTTGATCACCGCAAAAGCCGATACTCGAAACACGGTGGTTACGTTCAGCTCTTCGCTAGAGTGATGTACGATGTGGGCCGCCCAGAGAAAGTTGACCTCGTGGCTCAAGCGATGGTGCCAATAGGCCAGCAGATCGCCTACGAGTAAGGCCAGAATCCAGGTGCCGACGTTGGCCGGGATGGACCACAGGGCTACATGCTCATACAAAAACTGAAAAACGAAGTACATCATCACCACCCAGAACACGTCGAAGAGGCGCTCTAGCATGCCACAGCACATGTTGACTAGGGTGTCGGTGAGGCTAAAGGCTTCGACCTTTTTATACCTGGCGATGGCGTATTCCAAGAGTACGATCAATAACAGGATAGGCACGATGATGCCAGCGTATTCTAATCCTCCCATAAGTGTTGAGTGTTTTGGATTGGTTCAAGTCGTTTGATAGAACAGAAGTAACGAAAATTTCCTTTCCAACCATTTTTACGAGCAAAGAGTTGAAAGGGAAAGCATTTTATTTTCATAAAAAACATTCTCGCACCCGCGGCTCAGGTTGAAGCGCATCGACGGGTTCGAGGAGTCGCTTGGCTCCTTGGTACACCAGATATACGTAGGTGGCAAAGAGCACATGGCTAAGGTCGTGGTAGTTGAACCAGCGGTCCAGGCTCAGTTGAAAGTTGTAGGTCAGGGCGGGAAAAATACCAAACAAGACGGCCATCGCAAACCAGCGGCTGGCATCTGCCCGCGTTTGCCGCCATCGATACACTTGCAACGGCAGCACCGTAAAAACCAAACTCAGGGAAGAGTTGAGCTTGACAGTAGAGAAGACCCTGGTCTCAGTAAAACACATCGCCAGCAAAAACAAGCCGTGGTGCAGCAAGATCCAAAAGCCCACCGTGCGAAATACCGGGGGTCGAAGCTGCGGCCGTAGCAAGTACAAGCTCCCAAACTCGAAGCAACCCAATCCCACTGCGCTGATGATCCAGCCAATTGCTTTGGCTTCCCAGGGCATATAAGCCTGTAGCAGATGCCCAAACACCGAGGCACAGGCCATACCGACCATCAAAGCAGCAAAGTAGCCGATGATCAAGCGGGTGGGCAAAGTCCAGGCCCTGCGGCCTCGCCTGAGCAATCGCCACAGGGCCACCCCTGCCACTATCGCTACCAGCAAGTCGGTGGCAGAGGTGATTGGCTCGCGGATTTCCCAGCCTGCCACAAAAACGGTTGGATTGAGGATTTCTTCGGGTTTCATGGACTTGATTGCGGAGGGGCTGCGGTCAGCTAGCCTGAGCAAATGGGTTGTCACTTGCAAATCTACCCTTCCCGCCTGAAAAACAAAATGCTCAGGGCAGCCTCTTTCCTCTGACTGCTCGGGCCATGTCTCAGGCTCCCGCTTTTTCTTTCAACACAATCGAGGCCGAATTGATGCAAAAGCGCAGCCCGGTCGGCTCAGGACCATCGGGGAAGACGTGCCCCAAATGGCAGTCGCACACGTTGCACATCACTTCCACCCGCACCATGCCCAGGCCGCGGTCCATTTCGTACTTGATCGCGTGGTCGGCCACTGGCTCGGTAAAGCTGGGCCAACCCGACATCGACTCGAACTTTTCGGTAGAGTCAAACAGCAGCTCGCCGCAGCATTTGCAAGCATAGCGGCCCGGGGTATGGGCTTCGCAGTAGGCACCGGTAAAGGCTCGCTCGGTGCCCTTTTGCCGGGTGATATAGTATTCGTCGGGGGTCAACTGTGCTTTCCAATCTTCATCGGATTTTTCTACCCGACGAGGAGGCTCAGGGGCACCTTCTTTGGCGTAGCGGAGAACATCTTTCCAAGTCATTATGCGTCAGAATTAGAGGGTAATGTACCAAAGTCAAAAAACAACCTAGTGCTCTGTCAACTAACCAAGCTACTTGGTGAAAGTTGCCAGGCTAAAAGGTCAATCTACTTTTGTTTGAACAGGTAGCCGCCTTCGGTAGCTCCCCAGACTTGTTGCCCTTTGGCATCGAAGCCTCGGCCCCAGCAAATGAGTTTGTTTTTGGTCACCGTAATCTCAGCGGTTGCATAGCTAGCCCCGCGCAGGTCGCTGCGGCAGGATCGCCCGTCGGTAGCCCCGCTAAAGGTACGTCGCCCGGTCTTGTTGAAGTAGAGATCGCAACCCGAGCGAACCTCTAGCTTCAGGGGACTGAGCTTGGCAAAGCGCTCGGGCGATTGCCAGGCACCGACCCACTGCGAGGGATGAGGCAGGGTGTAGACCACGCTGCGCAAGCGCCCTGCGGCGAGTTGTTCGAGGTGGTAGACCTGCTGCCGATATGGCTGATCGGGCTGCGAGACCAACGCTTGCTCCACATAAAGCCAAGCTCCTCGGTCTGGCCAAATGGGGCACACGTGCAGCACCATCGGGGAGTAGCTGCTATCTTGGTTGGTTTGAGCCTTACTGATAAAGGTACCCGTTATCAGCTCCATGAGCTGGTTGAGGTCAGAGTCTTCGCCCGATTGACTGCGGGTGCCGATACAGCCTACCACGGCGATCAACCCTAGCCATAGGGCGAATATTGGGAAAGCAATGCGCATTTTTTCCTCGCAAAATAGCAGCCACGAGAAGCCAGAAACAAATTTGGCTCCCCTTGTTTTTTTCTGCGCGTGTGCCGAGGCAAAAGGGGAAGTTTGAGATTGATTGCGGAAGTTTCGGCTTCAGGCAGTAGTTTTCGCCTATGACGACCTTAGACTGGCTGGTGATGGGCGGTACCATCACAGGCATCATCGCATATGGCTTGCTCAAAAGTCGTGGCCAAAGCGACCTACGCGGGTATTTTCTCTCAAACAATGACCAGAGGTGGTGGACCATCGGCTTGAGCATCATGGCCACGCAGGCCAGTGCCATTACCTTTTTGTCGACGCCAGGCCAAGGCTA
>CAYVAP010000499.1:0-4269 GCA_964449365.1 uncultured Bacteroidia bacterium | reverse complement strand
TTTTTCCAGCACCAAAACTCGATCGGCCATGCGCACGGTCGAAAAACGATGCGACATCAACAGCGCTGATTTACCTTTGGTCAGCTCGGCAAAGCGCTGAAACACTTCATACTCCGCCCGCGCGTCGAGGGCCGCCGTAGGCTCGTCGAGGATCAGCAGCTGGGCCTCGCGCATGTAAGCGCGGCCCAGGGCGATTTTTTGCCACTGCCCCCCGGAGAGTTCTACTCCGTCTTGGAATCGACGGCCAAGGCGCTGCCCATATTGTTCGGGTAGCTCAGCGATGACGGTATTGGCGAGGCTTTTTTCGGCGGCCTGCACCACGCGCGGCTGATCGCTCCGGGCTTCGATGCGGCCTACGGCAATGTTGTCGCCTGCGGTGAACTGAAAGCGCACGAAATCCTGAAAAATCACCCCCACGGCGGCGCGTAGCTCCTTGAGGTCATATTCGCGTAGGTCGTGGTCGTCGAGCAAGATGCGCCCTTCGCTGGGGTCGTAGAGGCGAGCGAGCAGCTTGACCAGGGTGGTCTTACCGGCACCGTTTTCACCCACCAGGGCGAGTTTTTCGCCCGCCTTCAGCGTAAAGCTCAGGTCGCGAATGGCAAATTTGCCCGTGTTGGGATATTCGAAGCTCACGTTTTCGAAGCGAAAGCCCTCGCGGATCGGCTGCGGGAAGGGGCGTGGCTGAGCGGGCGACGAGATGGCAGGCTCGATGGCAAAGAAATCGAACAAATCCTGCAAATACAGCGCACTCTGGGCGATGGTACTGAAGCGCGACAATACCCCTCGTAGCGAGCCACGCAATCGGCCAAAAGAGCCGGAGAGAAACGTCAGATCCCCTAGCGTGATCTGCCCATTGATAGCTTGCAGAATGATGACCACGTAGGCAGCGTAGTAGCCCAGGTCACCCAGGCTGTTGAAGACGAAGCCCCAGCCTGCGCGCTGCTTGACCAGCTTGGCGTTCTCATGATAGTATTGGTCGGCGAGCTCGGCAAAGCGATCGCGCACAAAGCCATCGAGCCCAAAGATTTTGACCTCCTTGGCGGTATTGTCGCTCGCGCCGATGAAGCGCAGGTAGTCCAGCTCGCGGCGCTCGGGCGTCCAGCCTCGGGCCAGCGAGTAGCTGCGCTGGTTGAAGTGGGTCTCGCTGATGAAAGCCGGAATCACCGCCACCACCAGTAGCAAGATCAGCCAGGGGTTGAACACCACCAGGCCAGCGGCCAGAAAAAAGATAGAAATAATCTGCTGCACCTGTTCCAAAATCTGCGAAAGCAGCATGGTACGCCCGGTGGTCTGGCGGCGGGCGCGTTCGAGCTTGTCATAGAAGGTGGAGTCTTCGAATTGGGGCAGGTCCATACGGGCAGCATGCTCGATGAGGCGCACGGAGGTTTCGTTGGCAAATTTGTCACCCAGCAGGGCATCGAGCACCGAAACGCCGCGACCGAGGCCCGCCGAGAGCAGCGCCAGCGCCAACTCCAACCCTACCAACCACCATAGCGTGTCGGCCGATGCTTCGGACGCATCCATGAGGAAAACCACCTCGTCGATGATTAACTTGCCTACGTACAGCGTCGTGACTGGAATTCCCGCCTGCATCACCCGCAACACGATGTTGCCCAAAGCCATGCCACGGTCGGTTTCCCAGATCATTCTGAAGAAGGGAGGCAAATACTTGAGCGCTTCGAGGTTTTCTTTGAAGCTCAATTCGCCTCCAAATTGCTCACTGCGAGCTGAGACTTGAAATATGCGCGACCAAAATGACATAGCATTCGTTGTTGTTAACGGCAGGGATTAGTGGGCAGTGAACAGTGGGCAGTGAACAATGATCAGTGAACAATGAGCAGTGAACAATGAGCAGTGAGCAGTGAACAATGAGCAGTGAACAATGATCAGTGGGCAGTGAACAATGATCAGTGAACAATGAACAGTGGGCAGTGAACAGTGATCGGTGAACAGTGAACAGTGAACAATGAACAGGGATCGGTGAACAGTGAGCAGTGAACAATGATCGGTGGACAGTGAACAGGGATCGGTGGACAGTGAACAATAATCAGTGAGGGAGCTTCCTCATTGAAGCTCGAACCCAAACTCCGAACTTTGACCTCTAAACCTTGTTTTCCCGCTTGACCCATACCCTCCTCCGATTCGTGACAGGCAGTTGGCTTCTTTTTGCTGTCGCCTGGGCGCAGGCTCCATATGTGGCCACGACTTTTCCGCAAGATGGGTCGAGAGGCATCACTTGCTACACGCCGATACGCATTACCCTGAATTTTCCTTCCGAAGCCCAGACGCTAGATCCGGTTACGCTCAACACTCGCAATGTGAAGCTCTACCCGGTCGAACAGCCTACGGCGGAGCTGCGCCTCGACCTGAGCTACCAGTCTGGCAAGCGACTGCTGCTGGTTACGCCCCGCTCGGTGATGCAGGGCCGCACACAATACGTGCTAGAAATTACGCGCGGCCTGATCGACAGCCGGGGGTTTGCGTTTTTACCTTATCAGCTTCGTTTCGAGACGGGAGTATGCGACGCGCCGCCCCCCAAAGCGTTGGCCGAGCCGTTGCTCGCTCCCAAACCCGTCATCCATCACACCATGCTGGGGCACTGGTCGCTGCATCGCAAGGGCGAAAAAGTGGAGCTACGCTGGACCACCGAGACGGAGTACGAGTCGATTGCCTTTCGGGTAGAGCGGGCCGTCGCCGATAGTGGGTTTCGTCCGATGGGGCTGCTGCCAGCCACCGGCCACAGCAATAGCCCTCAAACGTACCACTGGACCGATACAGCCCTGACCTGGGGCAGCCATGCGTACCGCTTGGTATTGATGTCGGGACAGGGAGACTCTGTGCTGGGAGATACCCTGCACATGTTTCGGGAGGGAATCATCCTGAATCAGAATCAACTGTACCTGGGGCAGCCTTTGCCTTTGGAGTTTTATGCCCGTGAGCGTAGCACCTATGTGCTGCTGATCCGCAATCGGGCTGGCGAAGATGTGAAGCGTAAGGCTGGCTTTGTGCCTGCGGGACGCTCGCGGCAATTGGTAGACTTGTCGGATCTCAAGCTAGGCGATTACGCCTTATTGATCCAGACGCCAAAAGAGAAGCTGGTACAGGTGATACGGGTGCTCCCGGATCGGGACTGAGGCTCGTTTATCTTCTAGTCGTTGGTTTCCAACTCCCAGCGTATGTTCTCGCCGTTTGCTTCGAAGCGAAGCCACATTTCATTTTTGCGCAGCAAATCGATCTCGTAAGCGCGTGCTTGCTGGCCGAAAATCAAGTTGAGCTTGGTCCGTTTGGTGACGAGCGCCCATTCTCCCTCTACACAGGGGCCTTCGCCTTCGCGGGGGCAAATGGTGGCCACCTGATCATCGCGAAAAGTGAGCACAGAATCGCGTAGGATACCCGTGCGGTTCTCGCCGTTTTCTTCGGCGAGTTTCCACAGCCAATCGTTGGTGATGCGGTCTTTGGCGGTGTAGAGAGAAATGCTTGGGCCTTCAGGGTACTTGTTGTACTCGCAGGCGCTTAGCAGTAGCATGACCATGAGGCTCAAACTACTCAGACGAAAGCTTGACATAAGTTTGGGTTCGTTTGCCCCGGCAATTTACGGCCTTTCTCAGGGGACAAAAAACTCCATTCTCAACACGGTGCTATCATCGCTGAGCTTGAGCTCGCCCTCGGCCAGCCGATCGATGGTCCACAGCTCGTTGAAGACCTCATTGTATCTCACGCTGGGATTGTAGGGATCTTGCACCGTGATGAGGTACAGCAGCTCGATCTGCCGCCCATCACTGCGAAATAGCCAGTCTCCCGTCGCAATCGCGTTGAAGGTCGTGTCTTGGGTGTAGGGTGGCAGCGAGACTCGATAGCCGTTTTCGAGCTTGCGGAAAGCGCCATCGTCTTCGAATTGGAAGAATTCGCCTTCGTATTGCTCGGTGATGTCGGTGTCGCCATTGCGCAGGGCCTGTCGCACCCGCCAAGTGGTGGCGAGCAAGTCCGTTTGGTTTTGGAAGCTCACTTGGGGGCCTTCGGGGTAGCCAGTACAGCCTGTCAGACTGATCGCGATCACAAGTAGGGCAGCCAGCAGGGCCAGGGTACGATTCATACGGTCAGGAATTGGGATAATTGGTCATTTACCTGCTCAATATACGATCAGGCGTTGGCTTGTTCAAAGTTTCGGAGAGAAAGTTGCGGGTGAGGGCGCTTCCCCCTTCCCCCAGTCATTAGTTTCGCGGTTGAAAGTAAATTTAGCCGCTTGGGCGGCCACTGAGTGAGCCAATA
>CAYVAP010000498.1:0-4270 GCA_964449365.1 uncultured Bacteroidia bacterium | reverse complement strand
CACCAGCAAGGGAAGCTTTTCCTCGATGCAGGCGTCGATGCCGCGCTTGATTTTTTCGCCTACCACGCTGCCCATGCTGCCGCCGATAAAGCTGAAATCCATGGCGCACACTACCACAGGCAGCCCATGAATCGGGCCCTTGGCTACGCGAATGGCGTCGTGCAACTGCGTCTTTTCGTGCGTTTCCTTCAACCGATCGAGATAGCTCTTGGTATCCTCAAACGACAGCGGATCGTCAGAGATGAGGTTTGCGTCCAGCTCTTCGTAGCTATCGCCATCGAAGAGCAAAGTGAAGTAGGTCTCGCTGTTGATGCGCAGGTGATGGTCGCAATGCTCACAGACAAAGGCATGGCGACGGAGGGTTTTGGTCTGGAGTGCCTTTTTACAATTAGGGCATTTCTTCCACAGACCATCAGGGGTGTTGTTCTTATCCTCGGTTTTGGTGAGGATGTTGTCTTTCACACGTTTGAACCAGCTCATAGGATAAAGATAGCAAAAATTCAGGCAAGGAAAGGCCGATCATTCGTTGCGCAGGCGCTCGAAGGTGGCCAAAGCGTCAAAGGCTTGGGCGGTCTCGCCCTGGCGCATGATCCGAATCTGGCGCAGGGTATCGCCCTGCTGAATGTGGTACAATGAAGGCAAGCCCCGCACCACGTAGCCAAACACCGTGTGTCGCCCGTTGAGGTGGGGGGTAGAGCCATGCGTGATGAAAAACTGGCTGCCATTGGTCCCCGGACCCATGTTGGCCATAGAGACGGTACCAGGTACGTTATGTTGCAGGCTGACATCAATCTCGTCGCGAAAGTAGTAGCCGGGATTGCCTCGCCCGATCTCACTGGGGTCGCCGCCGGGCAGGGTATTGGGATCGCCCACCTGAGCCATGAAGTTGGGGATCACGCGATGAAAAACGATACCATCGAAGTAGGGTTCTCCCTCGGCTTTCACCTCGTTGGGGATGCTGCCTTCGGCTAGCCCCACAAAATTGGCCACTGTGAGCGGGGTTTTTTCATATTCCAGGCGACAGATGAGCTCGCCATGATCCGTTTGGATCGAGGCATAAAGCCCATCGGGCAAGGGGCCCTGCTTTGACTTGGCTTTCGACTGCTCGGCAGGCCCACAAGCCGTGAGCAGCAACCAACAGATCAGCACGCCCAGAGACGAAGATCGGAGGAAAAGCATGACAGTGAAGACATTATAGGGTGAAAGAGTTGAGAGGGGGTGTATCAACGACGAAGTCGCGGGGAATTGGCTCAGGCTTTTTCTGCGAGCGCCTGACGAACGCGCATGACATCTTCCAGCAGAGGCGTAAGTTGATCCATCTGCAACATGGAGGCAGCGTCGCTCTTGGCCTGGCTAGGTTCGGGATGAGTTTCGATAAAGAGGCCATCTGCACCAGCGGCCACGGCAGCCAGGCAGATGCTCCGAATGAGTTGCGCATCGCCACCGGTGATGCCGCTGTCTTGGTTGGGGCGCTGCACCGAGTGGGTGCCATCAATCACTACCTTGGCGCCCCAGGCTTGCATACGCGGGATGCTGGTCATGTCTACCACCAAGCTTTCGTAGCCAAAAGTGGTGCCCCGCTCCGTGAGCCAAAGCTGCTCATTACCCCTGGACCAGATTTTTTCCGCCGCAAAGCGCATGGCCTCTGGCGAGGCAAATTGGCCTTTTTTGAGGTTGATGGCTTTACCCGTGTCTGCGGCCGCCAGCAGCAGGTCGGTCTGTCGGCACAGGAAGGCCGGAATCTGCAGGTAATCGACATACTTAGCTACCTCAGCGCATTCGTGGCTCTCGTGGACATCGGTCAGCACGGGCACTGCCATCTGCTGCCCCACCTCCCGTAGGATGCGGAGCCCCTGCTCGGGCGCCAGCCCGGTAAAACTATCCAGCCGAGTGCGATTGGCCTTTTTGTAAGAGCCCTTAAACACATAGCTGAACCCTAGGCGCTCGGCCAGCGCTTTGACGTGCTCAGCAATCCGCATCGCCGTGTCCCGATCTTCGATGGCACAGGGGCCGGAGATAAGTAGCATAGTGGTTGGGATAGGTTTGATGTCGTCATGGAAAGTAAACGTAAACACGCTTAGAACCGCTCAAAAAATAAGTTGGCCTTTTTCGCTTGAGAATAGGAGGTCGAGAGATTGAGAGATTGGGAGGTCGAGAGGTCGAGAGGTCGAGAGAAGGAGACTGTACGTCTCAAAGTCTCAAGATCTCAAAGTCTCAAGATCTCAAGATCTCAAGATCTCCCCATCTCAGGGAAGTTATTTTTATCGCGTTCCTTAGGTTTCCTATTCATTCTTTCCAGACCGTTCTTCCTTGAGCAAGCTGCCTAGGTAGCCCCCATGGTGGCGCTTGAGGTAGCTTTCGCGCGTGAAGCCTGTTTCTTCGATCATGAGCACGATGAGGATGTGGCTGATGACCTGCATGGTGGTGATGGAAGTGGTGGGTGTCAGGGCGAGGGGACATACTTCTTCTGGGCCGCCGGTATGCAAAATCACATCGGCGAGCTGAGCCAGCGGGCTTTGTCGATTGCCAGTAACCACCATGGTGGGCAATGACTGCTCGTGTAGGTTGCGGGTGAGGGCCACTAGTTCGAGCAATTCGCGGGTGCGCCCCGAGTTGGAAATCAGGATGTAGCAGTCGTGGGGATGCACGATGCCCAGATCGCCGTGTTGCGCCTCGGTAGGATGCAGAAAGACCGCAGGCGTTCCGGTAGAGGCCAAAGTAGAGGCCAGGTTGTGCGCCACCTGACCCGCTTTGCCTAGCCCACTGGTGATGACTTTGCCATGAACCCGGTGGACGCCTTTTAGGATAGCAATGGCTTGCTCGAAGTTGTTGTCGCGAGGAATCGCAGCAATGGCCTCTGCCTCAGCCGCAATGATGCGTTCGACGGTGTTTTGCATACCGCAAAGTAACGAAGAAAATCGGTTTGCTCCTCGTTGCCTGCTCGGGTCAAGTCGCCCCCGATGAGCAGGGGCGTACTTGCTTATTTCACCTGCAAGGCCCTCAAGGGGGCATCCAGATAGGGTTGAGCTTCGCTCAACCGTAAAACAAATCCCCCTCGAGGGAGACAAAGGGGATGACATGCCTCCATGTTCATGCTCTTAAGCCTCGATCATCACCTGTTTTGAAAAGGGGGCAGAGCAACCGATTCCGGTATAATCAGCAATATTACCCTGAATCCCATCGCTTGAGAGAATGCGGAGGGTGGAACACGACCCTGATCCTCACGGGCTGATATCGTACACTCAGTCGCCGCCATGCTTGATGCGTATGCCGCTATTCCCTTCCTTTCGATCCTTCATCCGGTGGGGGGTACAGTGATTGATAGTTCCAGGGAGAGAAGGCGTCATAGGGATCTTCTTCGGGCTCGTCTTCCCAACTGTATTTTTTGCGGGTGGGGCCTTGCTTACGGAAAAAAGCCGCTAGGGTAATGCCTGCAATGGCTCCGAAGAGATGAGATTCCCAGGAAACATGAGGCTCGCCGGGAAAAATGCCCCAAACCATGCTGCCGTAAAAAAAGGCCACGACCATCGCTAGCACCAGCGAGCGAACTTCTCTGCGAAACACGCCACTAAAAAACAAGAAAAACGCAAGCGCATAGACCATACCGCTGGCTCCGATGTGAAAGCTATCGCGCCCAGCGACCCACACCCACAGCCCCGGGGCCAGGTAGCCCGCCAGCAACACTGGCCAGGCAATTTTTCGGTAAAAGTAGATCACGCCCGCGCTGAGAAACAGCAGCGGAAAAGAATTGGAGGCCAAATGTCCCCAACTGCCATGAGCCAGTGGTGCCGTCAGGATGCCATGGAGATGCGCGACGGAGCGTGGATACACCCCCCACTGACCCATGTGCCAATCCAAGAGCCAGCCCAAGAGATGAATCAGCCACAAGACCAGTACCAACAGGCCGGGGGGATAAAAGCTGCGTAGCAAACGGCGGTCTTCTTGGTCCATCGTGTGAGAAAAGCGTTAGTCAGATAAAAGTGGGGGCGCTGCCACGGGGCGAAAGATTGGGAACAAAAGAGGCAGATAGGGATCAGAAAAATGCTTCGGCATATTGAACGCCAGTTTGGAGGGCAAGGTTCTCATCGATATGAAAGGAGCATAGGGGCTTCACAACGCCGAGAGCATTTGCATCACTTGACTGCGTTTGCGGCTGGAGACGGGCACGGCGCTGTCATCCTGCATGCGTAGGTAGCCGCCGTCAGTTTTGACGAATGCTTGGATGTACTCTGCATTGACGATGTGAGATTGGTGTAAGCGCAAAAAGCCG
>CAYVAP010000497.1:0-4271 GCA_964449365.1 uncultured Bacteroidia bacterium | reverse complement strand
GGTTGATCACGGCGGGCAGGGCCTCGATGTCCAGGCCACGAGCGGCCAGGTCGGAGGCCACGAGGTAGTGGATGTGATCTTCTTTGAAGCGGGCCAAAATGTTGAATCGCTCCTGCTGCTCCATGTCGCCGTAGTAAGCCTCGGCCTTAAAGCCGCAGTTGCGCAAGAAACCGACGGTGGCGTAGATATCCTCGCGGCGAGCGCAAAAGACCAGGGCCTTGCCCACGCGGTGAGCTTCGATCAGCCCGGCGAGGTAGCCTTCGCGCTGTCCCCCGTCGGTAGGCACTGCCCAAAAGCGGATGTTGCGCAGCATCTCTTGGGGGCTGAGACGCAGCGTCTTGATGTGAGTAAAGCGCTCGCGGATCAGTTCTTCGCTGACCGAGGAGATGGTGGCCGAAAAGAAGCCTACCTGCACCCGGTTGCGCACCTTGGCCCGGATGGCGTCGAAATCCTTGGCAAAGCCCGGCTCGATCATCTTGTCGCCCTCGTCGACGATGAGGTACTTGATATCGCGCCAGACGTAGTCGTACTGGTAGTGGGCCATCACGTCCTTGAGGCGGCCTGGCACCACGATCAGGATGTGAGGCTCGCGCTTGATGGTGGCAAAGCTCTCCTCCATGGTAGTACCGCCATAGACTGCGCCAATTTTCAGCTCGGGGCCGAAGTAAAAGCTCCGCAGCGCCGCAAACGCTTGCAGCGCCAATTCGCGTGAGGGCACGATCACCAGGGCCTGGGTCTTGCTTTTGAAAAAATTGAGCTTGCTCATCAGCGGCAGCCCATAAGCTGCCGTTTTACCCGTGCCGGTGGGGGCTTCCACGATCAGGTTGAACGCCTGCAAAAACATAGGGATCACCTTCTCCTGTACCCGCGTGGGGCGGCGAAAACCGAGTTCATGCAAGGCCTCTAGCGTTTGGTCGGGCAGATCGTACCGCGCAAATCCGTGCTTCGTCTTCATGCCACAAAGGTAAGAAATGGCACGTTGGGAGGGGAAAGTTCGAAGGGAAAAGTTTTTCGCTCGCCTCGGCTCAGAGGGGTTGGCTCCTCCATTTTCTAAACCTCCCCCCTACCCTCCGCGTTACAAACAAGCTGGACCTGACGTAAGATCGATTCTTTCGTAGCTGAACCATTCCGCTTCTTATCTACCTATGTCTGAACCAGAACACCGCTTCGAGCTCAAATCAGATTATCAACCTGCGGGCGATCAGCCTGAGGCCATTCGCCAACTGATGGAGGGCCTCGAAAACGATGAGCCGCATCAAACCCTGCTGGGGGTAACCGGCTCGGGCAAAACCTTCACCATCGCCAACGTGATCGCCCAGGCGCAGCGGCCTACCCTGATCATCAGCCACAACAAGACCCTGGCCGCGCAGCTCTATGGGGAGTTTCGGGAGTTTTTTCCCCACAACCTGGTTGAATATTTCATCAGCTACTACGACTATTACCAGCCAGAGGCTTACGTGCCCTCGACCAACACCTACATTGAGAAGGACCTCTCCATCAACCAAGATATCGAAAAGCTGCGCCTGCGGGCTACCACGGCTTTGGTGTCAGGGCGGCGCGATGTGGTCGTGGTGGCCTCAGTCAGTGCCATCTATGGCATCGGGCGGCCCGAAGATTTCGAAGCCAACATCTACTACGGCAACGTGGGGCAGGTCATTTCGCAGAATCAGTTCCTCGATCGGCTGGTGCGCCTTTTTTACAGCCGCAACCCGCATCACCTGGAGCCGGGCAAATTTCGCGTCAAGGGCGATACCGTAGACATTTATCCCGCCTATGACGATACGGCCATTCGGGTGATGTTCTTTGGCGACGAAATCGAGCGCATCGAGCGCATCGAACCCGATAGCGGCAAGCGCATCGAGACCTTGCGCGACTTCACCCTCTACCCGGCCAACCTCTTTGTCACCCGCCGCGAAATCCTCAACGATGCCATCCACGAAATTCAGGCTGATCTGACCAAACAGGTCAATTACTTCGAAGATCAGGGCCTATTCATGGAGGCCAATCGCCTGCGCGAGCGCACCGAGTTTGACTTGGAGATGATGCGCGAACTGGGCTACTGCTCGGGCATCGAGAACTACAGCCGCTACCTGGCCCAGCGGACCCCGGGTAGCCGCCCCTATTGTCTGCTAGACTATTTCCCGGAAGATTTTCTCTGCGTGATCGACGAGAGCCACGTGTCTGTCCCGCAGATCCGGGGCATGTTTCACGGTGACCGACAGCGCAAGCTCACCTTGGTGGAGCATGGCTTTCGCCTGCCTTCGGCCCTGGACAACCGCCCGCAAAAGTTCGACGAGTTCAACTCGCTGATGAGCAACATCATTTACATGAGCGCCACCCCGGCGGAGTACGAGCTGGAGATGTCCAACGGCGTGGTGGTGGAGCAGATCGTGCGCCCTACGGGCCTGCTCGACCCTCCCATCGACGTGCGCCCGCTCGACCATCAGGTGGATGACCTGCTCGATGAAGTGGACAACGAGGTCAAGCGTGGCAATCGAGTGCTGGTGACCACCCTGACCAAGCGCATGTCCGAAGAATTGACCCGCTACCTAAGCGATCTCGACATCAAGGCCCGCTACATCCACTCCGACATCGACGCCCTAGACCGGGTGGACATTCTGCGGGAATTACGCGATGGAGCCTTTGACGTGCTGGTAGGCGTCAACCTGCTGCGGGAAGGGCTAGACCTGCCCGAGGTGGGCCTGGTAGCCATTCTGGATGCGGACAAGGAGGGCTTTCTCCGCTCGGGGCAATCGCTGATTCAGACTGCGGGGCGAGCGGCGCGCCATGAGGAGGGGCGCGTGATTCTTTACGCCGACAAGATCACTGACTCGATGAAGCAGCTCATCGACGAGACAGAATACCGCCGTGAAAAGCAGCTCAAGTACAATCAGGCGCATGGCATTGTGCCGCGGACAACGAAGCGCAAGTCGCGCGACATCTTCGAGCAGGCGCTGGGCAGCCGTGCCAAGAATTATGAGGAATTCGAAGAGACTGTGAGTGTGGCCGCCGAGGAAGCCGCCGAGTACATGAACGAGGACGAGCTGAAGAAAAAGGTGGTCAACATTCGCAAGGAGATGGAAACCGCCGCCAAAGAGCTAAACTTCATCGAAGCCGCGCGGCTGCGCGATGAGATGTTTGCCTATCAGGCCCAGTTGAAGGGGAAGTAGGGATGATAAAAGGTGCTTCAATTTTACGCGGCTCCCCCCTGGCTCGCATGCTGTGGAAAAAGGTGGTAAGCGAGTCGTGGAATCGTTCGAGCTTTGATCATTGCTCGTAAAATTCTTCATCGCCGACCAATACGCTGGGATAGGGAGCATCCCCAGCAAAATCTAGCAAGGGGGGGTGAGATGTGGCGCTTTGAGTCTGGGTAGCTTGTCGCTTTTGCTCCCCACCGACACAAGCGCTAATCACGGGCCTCCCGATCATCCCCCCCGCGGGGCCAGGGCGTGGCGCAGGCTAAACCAACCCACGGCCCCAAAGCCTACCATTTCCATGATCATGAAAGGCATGATGCTGAAGTCTTCGAAGCGTATGGCCATGACCACGCCAAAGCAGAAATAGAGCGCCATGAACAGCTCACCAAAAACGGAGGGGGCGATCTTCGCCGTGGAGTACTTGACATGCTTCCAGGACTGTCCGCGCTTGTGAAGGGCAAATTTGGGGGTACGGATAAAGGGCGTCTTTTTGCCCCAATAGCCTTGCAGCACGGCGCGGCTGTTGTGGAGGGAGAGGCCCATCGAGACCGAAAGGAAGGGCACGTAGTGCAGCAGAAAGCGCTTGATGCCTTTTTCTAGGGAGCCTTCGCGCTGGGTGAAGGTGGCCAGGTATAGCGAAGCCAGAATCACGAAGCTGCAGAGCAGCGCAGCGACAGGCACAAGTAGAAAATCGACTTTCCCTAAGAAGATCTCGTGCTTGAGCCACAACAGCGGCACAGAAGTAGCGCCTAGCAACAGCACCAGGATAAACACCGAGCTGCTGAGCAAGTGCATGGTGCCGTGCAATTTGCGGCCCAGTGATGCATCCGAGCGCCAGAGGTGAACCAGCAACTTGCGCGCGACTTCGGCACCGCCTTTCATCCAGCGGTATTGCTGCGATTTGATGGCTCCCATCTCGGCAGGCAACTCTGCGGGGGCACCGATCTCATCGACGAAGCGAAAGCGCCAGCCCTTGAGCTGTGCTCGGTAGCTGAGGTCGAGGTCTTCGGTGAGGGTATCGTGCTCCCAGCCGCCTGCGTCGCGAATGCATATTTTGCGCCAGACCCCAGCAGT
>CAYVAP010000496.1:1383-4271 GCA_964449365.1 uncultured Bacteroidia bacterium | reverse complement strand
TGAACGGGGGCTGACCAAAGTGCCTGATACCCTTATATCTTATTTTCATTATACCCCTAGCCGTTCATGTAGGTGAGCGTCTTCTGCAAGGGTTACTTTCCATCGTACGATGGTGGTTGGCGCTATGTCTAGTAGGATGTGGTCGATTCCTTCGCTTCGACCTGCGTGGCCTGAGCCTCGCAGCCCCGGGCCAAGCACTCATCCTGAGTTCCCCCTTATCCTACCTGCAATCCCTCTAGCAACTCGATGTACAGCCTGATGCCTTCCTCGATTTCGGTGAGCTTGACGTACTCGTCGGCGGTATGGGAGCGAGCTGAGTCGCCCGGGCCAATCTTGACGGTGGTGAAGCTGATCAGGGCCTGATCGCTGAGGGTAGGGGAGCCGTAGGTCTGCCGCCCCATGGCCAGGCCGCGCTGCACGATGGGATGATGGGGATCGATGCGGCTGGAATTGAGGCGAAACGAGCGAGGCTTGACCTTGCAGCGGGTGTGCTCGTCGATGATGGCAAAGGCCGCGCGATTGCTGTAGCACTCGTTGGTGCGCACGTCGACCACGAAGCGGCACTGGTCTGGCACCACATTGTGCTGGGTACCCGCTTCGATTTGGGTTACGGTCATTTTGACGGGCCCGAGTAGCTCAGATCGCTCGGGAAATTGGTAGCTGCGAAACCACTCGATGTCTGGCATGGCCTCGTAGATGGCATTGGTACCCTCCTCGCGTGCGGCATGGCCTGATTGACCCTGCGCGATGCAGTCGAGCACCATCAGGCCTTTTTCGGCGATAGCCAGATGCATCTGCGTGGGCTCCCCGATGATACCCAGCGCGATGGGCCCCAACTTGGGTAGCAGCCGCGAGATGCCATTGGCACCAGAAATCTCCTCCTCGGCGGTCGCTGCCAAGATCAGATTGTAGGGCAGGTCTTCCCGTTCGCAGAAATGGAGAAACGTCGCCATCAGAGCCACCAGGCAGCCCCCGGCGTCGTTGCTACCCAATCCGTAGAGGCGATCTCCCTCTTGGATGGGTTGGTGCGGATCGCGAGTCCAGCCCGAGTTGGGCTTCACCGTATCATGATGCGAATTGAGCAAGATACTTGGCTTGGCCGGATCAAAATGCCGATTGCGCAAGTACAGGTTGTTGCCCACTCGCTGGGCCGAGTGCCCCTGCATGAGAAAAAATGCCTGCAACACGTAGGCGGTATCTTGCTCCTGACGGCTGAAGCTGGGCTTGGCAATCAACTGCTTGAGTAAGTCCAAGGCGAGGTGGTGGAGATGAGTGATTTCCATATGGTCAAAACTACAATCCTTTCCTCACTGTTCGTTGTTCCTACTGTCCATTGTTCATTATCCACTGCTCATTATTCACTGCTCACTGCTCACTGTTCATTGTTCACTGTTCATTGATCACTGCCCACTGTTCACTGCTCATTGATCCCTGCCCACTGTTCCCTGCTCATTGTTCACTGCTCATTGATCCCTGCCCACTGTTCCCTGCCCATTGTTCCCTGCCCATTGTTCCCTGTTCATTGTTCCCTGTTCATTGTTCCCTGCTCATTGATCCCTGCTCATTGATCCCTGCTCACTGCTCACTGTTCATTATCCACTGCCCATTGCCAACATCCCGAGATATTTTTAGCGAATGGGCTGAGAAATCGATGAATCTTAGGGGAAATTCTGAGAAATCTATATATTCCTAATCATATTCAGGAATACTTGTCCGCCAACCCCTAACCTTCTACGTCATGGGAGATTTGAACGTCCACTCCGTCCGCAGCAAGCAGGAGCAGCAGCAGTTTGTACGCTTTTTGATCAAGGACATCAAAGCCATGGAGCGCATGCTGCGCGATGGCTGGTTTGAAACCGATCCCATGCGCATTGGGGCTGAGCAGGAAATATGCCTGGTCGATCGCTACTTCAAGCCGATCCATATCAACTTGCAGGCCCTCCGCGCCATCGACGATCCGGCTTTCACCTCCGAGTTGGCTAACTTCAACCTAGAGGCCAATCTGGCCCCGCTGCCCTTCAGCGGCGATAGCCTCTCGCGTATGCACCAAGACCTGCGCGACACCCTCAACACCGCCAACGACAAAGTGGCTAGTCTAGGGGCCACCATGCTGCTCAGCGGCATTCTACCTACCATTCGCAAGGCTGATGTCGAGATTGCCAACCTCACGCCGCTCGATCGCTACCGCGCCCTCATGGATGGCCTCAAAGCCCTGCGCGGCGAAGCCTTCGAGCTGCGCATCTCAGGCATCGACGAGCTCAACCTGCGCCAGGATACCGCCATGCTCGAGGCCTGCAACACCAGTTTTCAGGTGCACTTGCAAGTGCGGCCCGATGAATTCGTATCAAAATACAACTACGCCCAGGCGCTGGCGGGCCCGGTGATGGCCATTTCGGTCAATTCGCCCTTGCTTTTCGGCAGAAGGCTGTGGCACGAAACCCGCATTGCCCTCTTTCAACAGTCCATCGACATTCGCACCCTGACCGATCACTTCCGTGATCGCAGCCCGCGCGTAACCTTTGGCAACGACTGGCTGCGTGGCTCCCTGATGGAGATCTACCGCGAGGACGTGGCCCGCTTTCAGGTGCTGCTCACCACCGACGTGGACGAAGACGTATTTGCCAAGCTCGACGATGGCATCGCCCCCAAACTGCGCGCCCTCAACATCCACAACTCCACGGTGTACCGCTGGAATCGGCCCTGCTATGGCATTTCACCCAACGGCAAGCCGCACTTGCGCATCGAAAACCGCATTTTCCCCTCTGGGCCTAGCTTGCCCGATGCCGTGGCCAATGCCGCCTTTTGGCTGGGCCTGATGAATGGCATGGACGAAGCCTACCCCGATATCACCCAGGTGATGGACTTCGAGCAGGCCAAAGCCAACTTTT
>CAYVAP010000496.1:0-1373 GCA_964449365.1 uncultured Bacteroidia bacterium | reverse complement strand
GTGAAGGGCAAAAAGGTCGCCCCTCAAGAGCTGATCCTGAAAGAGCTGCGACCCCTGGCCCAAGCGGGACTAGCCAAGGCTGGCATCGATAGTGCCGACAGCGACCAATACCTGGGCATCATCGAGGCCCGAGCCAAAAGCGGGCGAACCGGCTCGCAGTGGATGCTCGACTCCTTCTCGGCTATGCAGCGCAAAGGCGTACCCCGAGACGAAATCGTTTCAGCCATTACTTCTTCCGTTCATCATGAACAGTACCAAGGCAAGCCGGTCCACGAATGGGAACTGGCCTGCCTGGAAAAAATCGAGTATGAGCCTAGCTCCATGCTGGTAGAGGAATTTATGAACACTGACCTGATCACGGTCAAAGAAGATGATATCCTCGACCTGCCCGCTACCCTGATGGACTGGCGCTACATTCGCCACGTGGCAGTAGAAGATGAAAAAGACAAATTGGTAGGGGTAGTTACCGCCAGGATGCTGCTGCGACATTTTGCGCAGCGGGCGGCTGAAGGCAATGACGGCCCCATGCTCGAGGTGCGCGAGGTGATGCGCTGCAATCCGGCCACGGTCAAGCCTGACGACACCATCATGCATGCCCTGGAGCTGATGCAAGGGCGCAAGGTAGGCTGCTTGCCGGTATGCAAGGAGGGGCGCTTGGTAGGAATGATCACCGAGGTGGAGTTTTTGACCATTTCTAGCAACCTGATGCGTCGCCTGGCCCGCAAGCGCGAGCAGGTCTCAGCCCCGACCACCTCTCAGGCCAACCACGGCGCTGAGCCTACCGCTGCCAATTTCTCCTAAGCAAAAAAAAACAGGACTCCGTGGAGTCCTGCGGTTGGTAAGGAGGCTGAAAAAGATGACTAACGTAGGGATAGTAAGTTGAGGTAAGGTATCTGGTAAGTCTTATTCAACCGTTAATCAGCCACCAAACGCAGGCCATTCACGAAGTGCTGCACAGGAGATCCATTTTTTTCAAAAAAAATTCGGGGCCCTTTACGAGCAGGGATAGGATGCCAAGTTGAGGGAAGCTATGTCTGAAAGGGGTAAGATTTTCATAAAAAATCATACAGGAATTGGACTATTGCAAATATCGAGTATGAGTGGTCAGTATTGGTGGCTGACTGGCTCGACAGGGAGCTAAATGCTGTGTACTTTTGGAATGTAAGATTTAGGGACAAATCGCTCCCCAATCTAATTTACTCTTCAAATAGACAAGTCCGATGGAAGTCATGGCTGACGCAATCATCCTGCTGCTCTGGTTACTGTTTTTTGCTGCGACCTTTTTGGGCGTGTACGATGAGTATCGCCGCAATCAGCGCAAGCGCGCTCGGCGCTCGGCTACTTCACGCCTCAAAAACGACGACCCCGTATAC
>CAYVAP010000495.1:0-4275 GCA_964449365.1 uncultured Bacteroidia bacterium | reverse complement strand
GCGCAGGGGGGCGAGCTGATGTTGGTGGAGGGACAAAACGAATCGCAGGTCGACTCACCTATATGAAAGGTCAGGGGTATAAGGGAAATAAGGTATAAGGGTATCAGGCACTTCGGTCAGCCCCCCACATATTGGCTCACTCAGTGGCCGCCCGAGCGGCTAAAATTACTTTCAATTACGAATTGCTGATTACGAATTTCGAATGCGAAGCACTAGCCCCCCCATAGTAGAAATATATACCATATTTTTGGTAAGTCGAGGGGATTGCACGGCTAATTTTGGCTAGCCTGTAAACTGACGTGGCCACACGCTCTTGGCTGGCAATGGCGTAAATCCCTAACAATCTGCGTCTGATTGGTTTAAGTTCTCGGATTATCTTAGCTTTACAGCCCAATAACCAACCATTAACCTATGAAGAAGTGCCTGTGGCTGTGTGCCACCTTGCTATTGACCATGGGGCTGTATGGCCAGGAAGCAGAATCGGACGCCATGGCGACCACGACTGAGGCAGTACCTCTGCCCGTGGTACAGATAGACCTCCAGGCTACCATCGACCGCTACGGCACCGACCGGCAGATCAATGATGGCTTTGCCACCTTTGGCGACCCAGTGAGTAGTGCGATCTTTTATGCGCCCAAGATTGGCGAAGACGTGCTGATTCGCGAGCTGGGCAAGAAACGCTCCAATAAAGACTTCTTCCAGGAGCCGCCCATCAAGGTCACCTACACCAAAAACGGCGACAACCTGCCCTTTGGCAAGTTTTACACCGTCTTCAAGGACGCCGACGGGCAGATGAAGCTGCGCTACGAACAAACCCGTACCGTGGCTTTGGGCGAAGAGGTCACCATCGAAGGCAATGAGATCGTCTTCAGCTACCAGCCCGAGGCCAACCAAGAAGCCAAGAACCTGATGGGCATCGAGGCCGCCGTACAAGGCGAGCCCCATGAAATAGAAAACTTTCGCATCACCACCCCGGCGGTTCCCTACGAAGCCGATCTGGTCGGCATCGATTCCATCACGGTGACCTACCAGCATACCGAAGAGGTCGCGCCGGATGGCCGGGTACTGGCCGACGACTTTGGCTTTATCATCAAGCAAAACCCTGACTCGCCCTATCGATTAGAGGTAGGCGCAGAATATGCCTTCCGGGTCACCGAGGTCATGTTTCTGCCCATCGTGATCGTGGTGCTGATCTTGGGAGCGCTGATTTTTACGGTGTATTTTGGCTTCGTCAACTTCCGGCGTTTCGGCCTGGCCATCGACGTGGTACGGGGCAAATACTCCGACCCCAAGGAGGAAGGCGAGGTGTCGCACTTTCAGGCCCTGACCGCAGCGCTCTCGGGCACGGTGGGCCTGGGCAACATCGCCGGGGTGGCCATTGCCATTTCGGTGGGTGGCGCAGGGGCGACTTTCTGGATGATCCTGGCTGGCTTGCTGGGCATGTCTTCGAAGTTTACCGAGTGTACCTTGGGTGTCAAATACCGCACCATCGACCCCAAGGGCGAGGTCTCGGGTGGCCCCATGTACTACCTGCGGCAGGGCCTGGCCAAGCGCGGTGGGGCTTGGGTGCCCGTCAGCAAAATTTTCGCAGCCTTCTTCGCCATCATGTGTATCGGCGGTTCCTTTGGGGGCGGCAACATGTTTCAGGTCAATCAGGCCTTCAAACAATTCTCCAGTCTCTCTTTCATCGACGGCACCTGGCTTGCGGCCAACGGCTGGTTCTTCGGCGTGATCATGGCGGGTTTGGTGGCCATTGTGATCATCGGTGGCATCCGTAGCATCGCCAACGTCACCGACAAAGTGGTGCCCTTCATGACCGTTACCTACGTGTTGGCGGCGCTGATTATCATCATCATGTACATCGAGCAGGTGCCGCAGACTTTCGTCGATATCTTTGAAGGGGCCTTCGCGCCCAAGGCCATCGCAGGGGGCTTTATCGGGGTACTGATCCAAGGCTTCCGGCGCGGAGCCTTCTCCAACGAGGCCGGCGTGGGCTCGGCCTCCATCGCCCACTCGGCCGTGAAGACCAACAGCCCTGCCTCCGAAGGCTTCGTGGCCCTGCTAGAGCCCTTCATCGACACCGTGGTGGTCTGTACCATGACCGCGCTGGTGATCATTATCACCGATAACCACCTCGACCCCTCCATCGACGACGGGGTGACCCTCACCTCCCAGGCGTTTTCTTCGGAGATTCCCTTCTTTAAATACTTACTAGCCCTGGCGGTGATTCTGTTTGCTTTCTCCACCATGATCACTTGGTCGTACTACGGCCTCAAGGCCTGGACTTACCTCTTCGGCGGTAGCCGGGTCGCCGATATCTCCTACAAGGTGCTTTTTTGCGCCTTCGTGGTGATTGGTGCCGCAGCCAGCCTTGGCTCCGTAACTGACTTCAGCGATGCGATGATTTTCGCCATGGCTTTCCCCAACGTGATCGGCCTGGTGATTCTGGCTCCGGAGGTGAAACAAGAGTTGACCAACTACATCGACAAGATCAAAAGCGGCGAAATCATCAGAGTCAAATAAATCTCCCTACCCCAGACAAGCGAGGTACGAGCTTGATGCGGGGTCTCCCGCGATTCAAACGAATTCCCTTCTTCTGCGTTAATTCACCATTGAGGCGAGAGCGAAGGCTGCAATATCCGGCCTTCACTTACGTCCCTTTTGATGTCTCAATTCTCGAACTGATCGAAACGCTCATGATGTCGCGTCTGACCCCCATTGTCCGCCACCTGGTGATTATCAACGTCGTTGTTTATTTAGGGCTCATGCTGCTCACCTCGCAGGCTGGGATGGGGATTTATACCCAATTTTTTTCCCTGCACAAGTCCAATGCTTTGGGGATTCACAATACTGTGAATGTCAATGGCAAAGAGATCTTGCTCAAGCCTGGCGCAGATGCTGCGGAGGTAAAAGCGCAACTCGAGCGCGATCCCGAGCTGCGCAAGCAATACCTGATGCGAGGGCAAACCATGGATAGTTTTCAGCCCGTACAGGTTGTTACCTATTTCTTCAGCCACTCCCTTGGCAACTTTCTTCACATCATATTCAACATGTTGGTGCTGGCTAGCTTGGGACCGATCACTGAGTCGGTGCTGGGCGGCAAACGGTTTTTGCGCTTTTATTTGTTCTGTGGCCTTTTCGCCGGTCTGGCTCTAGCCTTTCTCGATCCGAGTCCAGTGCCAGTGGTGGGTGCCTCTGCGGCAGTGAGTGGGATTTTGGTGGCTTTTGCGATGTTTTTTCCGAGGCAAAAGCTGCAATTCTTTTTGATCCCCATTGGCTTTGAGGCCCGCTGGTTCGTGCTAGGCATTGGAGTCCTCTCGGCCGTGCTGACCATTGTGCAGGTGGTCAGTCCTAGCATGGGCGGATCGGTTTCGCACTTTGGCCACCTGATGGGGATGATTGGGGCCATCGTCTACTTTTATGTCGAGCGCCTCATTCCTGGGGCAGATTGATCAAAAGCATTGCTTTCTGGCCTCAATGGACAAGCGCGGGGCATAAAAATTGTGTAACTTAGCGGGGCTAATCAAGGAAAAAACAGGATGGATGTTCGGCAACGTATCACCGAATTTTTGAATCAGTACCAGACCACTGGCTGGTTGATTGCCCTCATGGTAAGTGGCCTGCTCTTGCAGGGACTGCTATATCTGGTGTTGGCGGCTCTGGATCAGACAGCGCTGTACTCCAATATCGTCGATCATTTGGTCTTACCTCCTCACTTCAAGCTGTGGATTTATCAGCCCTGGAGTTTGATCACGTATCCGTTTTTTTCCGTCGATTTCGATCTGTTAGGAATCTTGTTTAGCGGCTTGATTCTCTGGAGTTTCGGGCGCATTCACCAGCAATTGTTGGGAGAGCAGCGTACCCGCCGTCTGGTAATCTTGGGGGTTCCCCTCATCGGGCTGATCACGCTGACCATCACCTCCATCGCTGGCTATCAGTTGCGCGAAGGTCAACCTTATGCTTTCGATCAGCCTCAAACTGAGCAAAGCGAAACTGCTGAGCGGGTCGAGCGTATCCAATCGGGCGACACCAATCCTGATCAACCGGCGGAAGAAACCGCCGCCGCCGATGAGAGTGCCTCTAGCGGCGAGGCCATGGTTAAGGAAACTCAGACCCAAGGCGTGGTCATCGGACGAAAAGATCTGGCCTATGTATCTGGCCTGATCGCCATCGTGATGATTCTGGTGATCTCCTGTATTACTTTGGTGCCCTACTATCCGGTGCAGCTATTTTTATTTGGCCAAGTAAAGATCGTTTGGGTCGGATCGGTCCTAT
>CAYVAP010000494.1:0-4307 GCA_964449365.1 uncultured Bacteroidia bacterium | reverse complement strand
CCCCTTTTTATTTCACGCAGAGGCGCAGAGACGCAGAGTAAAAATTTGATAAACAGGGAGTTGTATTTTTTTGCCTAAAATGGAAAAAGGGAGTTTATTTTTCGACTGTTACTTAGTAAGGCTCGAAAAATAACTTCCCCCAAAAGTGCTATCTTACATCTCAAAGGGAAAAGATGACTATCTAGCATCATGCAGGTAGTAAATAATTCTCAGATCTCGGCGCAAAATCAGGAGGTTATTTTTCTCACGTTACTCAGCCCTCATATTGGTTCTCTCAGTGGCAGCCACAGCGGGCGAGGGGCCTCATTCAGGCAAACGGCCTCTCAGCTTGGAGAGGGCTTCAAGTGTATGGCTTTTTCCAGATCAATTTTCGCCAGCAGCTTTTCGATTTGCCCACGCTGTGGCTCCTGCCAGGGGGCGAGCTTGAGGGTACGCCCCAACTGCGCCTCTTCTTCGTCGAGCAAAAACCCGGGCGGGTCAGTAGCCACTTCGAAGAGGATGCCATTGGGCTCCCGGAAGTAGACCGAATGAAAATACTGCCGGTCCATCACGGGCGAAGGATTCAATCCCATACGCTGGATGGCTTGGAGCAGGGCCAATTGAGTATCATCGTTGGGGCTGCGAAAAGCCACGTGGTGTACGGTGCCTGCGCCTTGCACCCCTGGCTTTGCCTGGGCTTGGTGCTGTACCTCTACCCACTGTCCGGGCTCACCACTGATGGTCAGGCGCACCCGATCTTCGCTTTCTGCATTTACCTGATAGTTGAGCAAGTTGGTCAATACCTGCAACGTCGGCTCAGGACGGCGCACCAGCAAGGTCACGCCGTAAAATCCGCGAATGCTGTGCTTTTGCGGTATATCGCCTTGGGCATGTCCCGGGCGATCGTCCTCGGCAGTGGCTATCAGTTCCAGTGATAGCCCATCCCAATCCAGAAAACGCAACACGGTCTCTCCCCAACGCTCGAAGGGAATTTCTACTGCCACCCCAAAGCGGGCCAAGCGTTGTTGCCAGAAATCTACCGCGCTCACTGGGATCGAAAATGCAGTGGTGCTCAATTGTGAAGCACCTATGCGCCCTGGACCTATACCCCGAAACGGAAAAAAGGTCATGATGCTGCCTGGTTGCCCTGTGCGATCACCATAGTAGAAGTGGTAAGTGTCGGGGGCATCGAAGTTGACAGTACGCTTCACCAGGCGCAGGCCCAGCACACCGACATAAAAATCAAGATTTTGCTGGGGTTGTCCAGCTAAGGCCGTTATATGGTGCAGCCCCGTGATGGGTTGTTTTGCCATGATCGTAATCGGTTTGTGAAGGAAGGATATTCGAAAAGAATATACGGAAAGCCCAAAATAATGTTTAAACATCAATACCCCCAACCATCAACTCCGCTCTCAAGGTTTTCAGACAAAACTCATCAAACTTGGTCATCTCCGCGTACGTTGTGTAAGTTGAGAAACAAAGGATCTGTCAAGTAACGCTCAAAAAATAAGGTGGCTTTCTTCGTTGGGAAATAGGAGGTTGAAAAGTCGAGAGATTGAGAGGTCGAGAGATTGGGAGTGGGAGACTGTACGTCTTCAAGTCTCAGAATCTCACCATCTCACTATCTCATCATCTCACTATCTCACCTTGATCTGGAACGAAATCCCTGACCGAATCAGGGAAGTTATTTTTCTCGCGTTACTAAGGCCGCAGCTTACTCTATCCATCCTATGGTTGATACGTCTGATTCATCCATTCGTCTCCGAGTCGAGGCGATTCTCCAGGCGATGAGCGATCGCTTGTACGACAAGGAGGAAATCGTCCGTTTGGTGCTGCTCTCTGCCATTGCAGGAGAGAGTGTGTTTTTGCTCGGTCCACCGGGTGTAGCCAAGAGCATGATTGCCCGCCGCCTGAAGTTTGCCTTCAGTGGGGCCAAGGCTTTCGAGTATTTGATGGGCAAATTTTCGACGCCCGATGAGGTCTTCGGCCCAGTCTCGATCAAAAAGCTCAAGGATGAAGATAAGTACGAGCGCTTGACGGAGCAGTACCTGCCAGGGGCCAACATCGTCTTTCTCGACGAGATCTGGAAGGCGAGCCCGCCCATTCAGAATGCACTGCTGACGGTGCTGAATGAGCGAATATTTCGCAACGGGGAACGAGAGGAGCGGGTAGATCTCCGTGCTCTCATCGCCGCTTCGAATGAGCTGCCCTTGCCTGGCGAAGGGCTAGAGGCGCTGTGGGACCGATTTCTGCTGCGCCTGATGGTACGCAACATCGAAGACGAGATGCAATTTGCCCAGATGCTGCGCCTCACTGCTCAAAATAGCCAAGAGGACCCCATTCCGCCGGAAATTAAAATCGATCCTGCTACTTACTTTGACTGGCAGCGACGCATCGACGAGATCGCCCTACCCGATCACCTGATAGGATTGATCCGGTATTTGCGGCGCAGTGTGCATGCTCACAATGCTGGCTCAGACGACGGGCCCAAGCTGTATGTCTCGGACCGACGCTGGCGCAAGATCGTGCAGTTGCTGCGTACCTCGGCTTTTTTGCATGATCGGCAAGAGGTCTTAGTGATGGATGCCTTTTTGGTGACTCACTGCATCTGGGATGAGGTAGAGCAAATCGAGACCACCCGGCAGTTGGTTCAGGACAACATCGTGGCCCACGGCTACCGCTACCTTTTTGAGCTGGGCCCTATCGAAGAGGAACTAAATGCCCTGCGCCAGGAGATCGAAGATGCTACCCACGAGACGGTCGTGAAGGAAGAACCTATCGCTCGCCGCGTCAAGGATGACATGGGGGTCGAGTTTGTCTGCACCCCCAAATTTTGGGGAGACAATGCCGCCTACCTGCGCGTAAGCGACATCAACAAGCTCAACGAGGAAGAGGACCTCAACATCCCCTTGTTCGAAGAGGCCACCAACGGGTTTCGTCCGTTTCAGACCTATGGGGTGCGACGCGTCAGCAAATACCGCCTGCTGGTCAACAAAAAGGAGCGCCATATCGAAACGGAGATGGTAGAGCGGGAAGAGACCGTGCCTCGGGTGCCGCCCGAGAGCCTCAAGCGAGTGTGGGCCAGCCAGATCTCGCTGCTATTAGATCATTGCGAAAAAGGCATCGAAGCGCTGGAAGCGCGCAAAGAGCTGGATGAGCCTTACCTGGAGGGACACCTCTTTGTGCCTAGCGAATTGGCCCGCCATGTGCTCAGCAGCCTCAACGCTAGCCTGGAGGAGCTAGCCAACCTAAGACTAGAAATTCAAAAGGTGCGCCATCAATATGAGTCCCTCGAAGCGAGTCGAACAGGAGCTGAATAACTTCATCTTATTTGGCTCGATGATGACCCCGAAGCTGCGTCACTTCGTGGCAGAGATATTTTTTTATTTTCTCTACGACCCCGACTATCCGGCTCTAGACAAGCTAAGGGCCTCTTCTATCCCGGAGAGCTATCCGAACTGGTACAAGGTGCTGCGCCAACTGCTGAGTCGGCAGGAGCTCCGAGAAATCGGACGCCACAACGAGGATCTGGCTTTCAGCCTGGCCCGAGAAACCCTGAGCTGGGCCAAAAAGACCTTTTTGCAGTTTGAGTCTAGCCACCTCCACCGCGAGGAAGAGCAAGAATGGAGTACCTTCAAGCAAGGCGCCGAGGTTGGTGATGAAGATTGGCAAGATCTGCTTTTGCGCTTGAAGCAGCTCTACCCTGAGCACCGCCAAAACTGGGAATTTTACCACAAAACTTACGATGAGCAAACCAAAGCGCGGGCAGCAGCCACCGATAATCGCGCTTCGCGCTTGCAACGAGAAGAGGGGGTGCTGCGCAGCAACATCCTGCGGGACTGGGAGCAATACATCCAGCAGGGTAAGACCGCCCAGGAATCAGCCTTCCTGGATCAGTCCTTCAACCGATACTTCGACTCTCTGGGCCGCAAGGTGGAGAAGCTTCGCGACCTGGGCGACTTGCTATCACCCTTTTACAATTTTCTTGGCCTAGCCTGGAACGATAGCCTGCAAAATTGGGATAAACTTGACTGGGACCAGCTCACCAAGTTTGCTGACAGCCTTCGCCGCGATCGTACCTTGCGCGAGCTGGCCGAACTACTAGGCAAGTGGCGACGCGCCCAAGAGCACCAAGAGATGGTACGTATGCAGCGCCTGATCAATCGCCCGGACTGGCAGCCCAACCCCTACGGCAAATCTGAGATCATCGGGATCCACCAGAGCGGAGATCTCACTAACATGCTACCAGGAGGGGTGGCCCTACTCAGTTCGCCGGAGATGGAGATTTTGCTATCGCTCAAGTATGTGGAGAAAAAACTGCTCACCTT
>CAYVAP010000493.1:0-4320 GCA_964449365.1 uncultured Bacteroidia bacterium | reverse complement strand
ACAGGCCGAGATGGATCTACATCTGGCCCCTCAATATCGCTTCAAGACGGGGATCGCGTTTTTTACGCGTGATATCACGGCCCAAAATGCGACCTTTTTGCCTGGTGCGGGCCTGAATCTCGGCTTCATCAACCGCAATGCGTTCAAGAAATCGGAGCTCTTCGAGTTCAACTTCTCGGGTAGCGTGGGTTTGCTCAACCTGAGCAATCGCTTTTTGCAAAGTGAAAACGCGCGGCTGACCGAGTCTCAGCTCTACTATCAGTTTGGGTCGAGTGCCGAAATCACCTTTCCGCGCCTGCTGTTTCTTAGGTTGGTGCGCTTGTTTTCGACCGCGAAAATGGAGGCCAATTTTGATCAATACAATCCTGTATCGACCCTCAGCGCCAGCGGCAACTACATCCGCTTGGGGACCGAGTTTCAGCAGCTCGCACCGGGTGCCCAGTTGACCTATCAGTGGCGCAACCATCGCACCGAGTATCTGAGTGCGCGATTGCGTACCCAGCAAACCAGCCGTTTTTCGCCCCTTTCAATCACCTTCATCTCGCCCTCGCTCAACATTGGCCTGGAACCATACTCCGAGGTGGAGGCTGGTTCAGTGATCAATCTGGATGACACCGATCTCGATGACTTGAGCGCAGAAGTGCTGAGTCTGCCTTCGTTGTTGTATCAGGATTTTCAGCCTCGGCTCAGCTCGCGGTTGCAGATCAGCACCACCCTGCAAAATTACCGGGCGGTGCGAGAACGACCGACCTTTCTGGTGCAAGCCAACTTGGAGTGGGGCGGCAATCTGGCAGGGTTGCTCGAAGACTTTGCGGCGGCTCGTGGCTGGGAAAGCAGCGCGGGCGACAATCGCCTGCTCGATCAGTTTTTTTACGGTCGCTACGTGCGAGGCGCTCTGGAGGGCAAGGTCTTCCTTCCTACCGGAAAAAAATCGGAATTCATCTTGCGCGGCAGCATTGGGGGGGGGATTCCGATTGGAGACAGTCGCATTTTGCCTCGCGAAGCGCGCTTTTTCACCGGCGGGCTGAATGGTATGCGGGGCTGGCCTTCCAACACCCTGGGGCCAGGGCGGGTCAGTACCACCGGCGACCTCGGCGGCCAGGATCTGCTGGTCAACGGTGATACCATCCCAGCCGCTACCAACGTGCTCTCCAGCCTCTCGGCCCCCGGCGGCGAATACATGCTGGAGCTCAACGCCGAGTATCGCTTCGACTTCATCCCGGCGCTCTATCTGGAGCTGGCGCTCTTTACCGATCTGGGCAACGTGTGGCTGAGCCGAGGCGCGGTCAATGCCCTTTCCCCCGAAAATCCACAAGCAGCGGCCAAAGCCCTCCTCGTCGCCGACAACCTCAGCTTGGGCTGGGACGCAGGCATCGGCTTTCGCTTCGACGTATCTTTTCTGGTCATTCGCTTCGACTTAGGGCAGCAACTCTACAGCCCTGCCTTGGGCGACTGGGTGATCAAGCGCGAAGGCATCCGCGAGCGACGCCTCTTCGGGGAAACCCTGCGACCCAATCCGAGCTTGGCCATCGGGTATCCGTTTTGAGAGGAAGAGCAGAGGCGCTTCTGCGCGCCAACCGAGCGATCAAATTCGTAGCAAACCTGCCGAGACCTCAACAATCACCGTAAAACGCAGGTTGTCACGTTTTACCAAATGTATTGAAGGTATGCGCCTCGATCAGTTATCTGTTTTTGTGCTCGATTGGCGGTTTTATCTCCGCGTAGGGGCAGTACTACTTTGTCTTGGCTGTATTTGGTCGGGGCAAGCCATGGTGTTATCTCAAAAATCCATTATGAATACTCCTACTCTCGACCCACCCCGCAACGTCCTCGGTGGCGAGCTGCAAAGCTGTTGCATGGATCCTGTGACGGGATTTTATCGCAACGGGCGCTGTGATACCGGTCCTCAAGATCGCGGCGTACACGTGGTATGCGCCCGGCTGACCCAAGAATTTCTCGACTACTCCGCCAGTTGTGGCAATGACCTCAAGACCGCCCGCCCCGAATTTGGCTTCGGGGGCCTCAAGCCCGGCGATCAGTGGTGCCTCTGCGCTGCCCGCTGGAAAGAAGCCCTCGATGCGGGCGTGGCCCCGCCCGTGGTGCTAGAGGCTACCCACGCCAAAGCCTTGGAGTTCGTTTCTCTGGAGACCCTTCAGGCGCATGCCCTCTCCACCAAGTAAGGATGACTTTTTTTAGTTTTCTTAACCATGGCCCCATTCTTGCGCAATCACTACTAGAGATGACGATTGCTCACACGACTCTCTCAGTCTGATTGATGTACAGTTTGCCCGTCTCAGGTTTTCTGAGGCGGCTTTTTTTGGGGGAGGAAGACCGTGATCATTTTGAAACGCAGCGTTGGTGCTTATGTCAATGGTCGAATGGATATCGGTCGGCTTTAGCCTGGCTTACGTCGTGTTGCTGTCTCGCGAGATCATCTGGGCCTGGCCTGCCGGAATCATCGGCTCTTTTTTGGGGTTGCTAGTGGTCTTCGAGGCAAAACTGTACCTCGACAGCGGGTTGTATCTTTTTTATGTGCTACTCGGTGCTTATGGTTGGTACCTGTGGGTATTTGGCGAAAAAGGTCGCCCCGAGCTACCCATTATCCACACTCCACGGCGCGAGTGGCTGGTCTTGCTAGGGATCGGCCTCATGGGTACGCTGGGCTTTGGGTCCTTCTTTGCTACCTACACCGACGCTGACATCCCCTTTTGGGATGCCTTTACGACCTCCTTTAGCTTGGTCGGCACCTGGATGCAGGTCCGTAAGCACCTCGAAAACTGGTTGCTTTGGCTGGTGGTCGATGCCATTTACATCGGCGTGTACGCTTACAAAGGACTATTTGCCTTTGCCATCCTCTCGGGCATTTACCTGATTTTGGCCACCTATGCCTATTTTCACTGGCAAAAACGCTTTCGCCTGTCATCGGCTCAAAGCTGATCGGCCAGCACCGCCACCCGCCGAAAGGCTCTGCGCTCGCCCGTGTCGTTGTTGGTGACTTCGAAAAGGATGATGTACATTCCAATCGGTAGCTTTTGTCCGCGGTCGCCAAAGCCATCCCAAAAAAAGGTGCCCGGCGCCGGGTCGAGTAGGATGTTTTCTTGCAAGCGCCGCACCAGATGGCCCCGTGTGTCATACACGTACACCCGCGCATTGGCCCCCACGAAATCGAACTGATAGTTGATGGCTAGCACATCATGGTCGCCGTCGAGATTGGGAGAAAATACCTGGCTGCCGAGGCTCACCTCGCTATCGCCCTGCGCGGGTGTCTGGGCCTGCGAATTGGCGTAGCCCGGCGTGGCATACCCCACTAGACTCGAAGCCGAGTGCCAGTTGTCGGGCTCTTGAGTGGGCACCTGCAGCGAAATGCGCTCCAGCGATACCCCGTCGTCGTCTTTGAGAGTAGGGTAGTGGTAGTCGTCGAGGTAAAAAAATCGATCGATGATCAGGCTGTCGTTCTCATAGGTGAAAATCACGCACTCCCCTTCCCGATCATCGTAGGAAGGTAAGCGGTCGACTTCCAGGAAGCGCGCATCGAGAGGCGGACGGTAGGCCAGCCGCTGGAACAGTTCATCGGTCGTCAGGCAAACCAGTTGCCCTGGCAGCAACACGTAGCTTTGCTCCGTGAGGCGAAAGTCATTGAAAACCGTGTCGGTACCAGGCACCCCCTCAGCGATGCGCAGGGTAGCCAAATCGAGTAAATTTTCTGAGGCATTGATCACCTCGACAAAATCTGCTCCCCCTGTATAGGGGTTGAATAGGATCTCATTGATCAACAATTCGCCCGGTTGGGGGGGAATGGCAAGGCCAAAAGGCTGCTCGGTGCTGAGTAAATTGCCTACGCAGTCGCTCAGATTGTCGATCTGGAGGGTGTAAGCGCGGTTGGTGTCGAGTGGCAAAGCAAATACCAACTCGACCCGCCGAAAATGCGGAGCTTCGGCCAGGGCTAAGATAGGGGCTCCCAGGCCGCCATCGGCTTGATAGCGAGTGATATCTTCCAGTGGCCCGGGGTCCATCTGTTCGTCGAATTCGATCTGGATACCGTTGTTGGTGGGGCGTATGGCGAGCACACGCGGAGGCTCCTGGTCGCGGAACTCTCCTCTGATACTGTTGGGCTGACCCGGAGTACCCCCGCTGCTGGCTTCGCTGGCTCGCCAGTTGCCGAGGTTGTTGCAATCGACAAAGTCGGGATCGATCCGCTCCAGGGTGCGGCCTCCTTGAGCAGCTTCTACCGAGCCATACCAGGTGTCGCGGTAGTAAAGGTAGTCAAGGATGCGCCCATCGCTCAGGCGCAAAGTCAGGCTATCGTTGCTGTTGCCCAGC
>CAYVAP010000492.1:0-4323 GCA_964449365.1 uncultured Bacteroidia bacterium | reverse complement strand
GTCAAGATTCTATGCGAATTTCGAATGGTTAATTACTTCATTCTGAAGGCACTAGGCTGTGCAGAATAAATCGAAAAGGGGGATTATTTTTAGTATCTGAAGGAGTGTAAAAATGAGCGTTGTCGTCAATAGCTTCTCGGCGGATGGTAAGTCTGCGCCACGCTGGGGTAGCTCAAAAATGTAGCATAGTTTTTTTTGAAAAACTCAGGACTCTGTACAGCCTACGTGTGCCGTATCTTGCATCCCTCATACCTCCCCAACTATGCGTCTTTCCCCCCTTGCTCTTGTCCTACTTCTCGCGCTGAGCACGGTGGCCTGCAAAAGCCTCCGCCAGCCTCGCACGGTGAGCTTTTCTGCCGATCAGCAAAGTCTGATCATGGCGGCTGATACTACTGTACCCATGCGGGTGTTCAAGATCAACCAATACGAAGATTCGCTGCTGTTGCGGCAGGACAGTCGCCCGGTGCAGCCTAACCCGGTGGACGCGGTGTTGCGGCATTTTGTGAAGCGGCTCTATCGCACGGTGACCGATTCGGCCTCGCTAGGGGTAGGCATTGCTGCGCCGCAGGTGGGCATCTTGCGCGACATCATCTGGGTGCAGCGCTTCGACAAGCAGGGCTACCCCTTCGAAGTGTACCTCAATCCCGTCATTCGTCAGTACACCGAGCTCAAGCAACCCTGCCCTGAGGGCTGCCTCTCCATCCCCAACCGACGCGATACCACCACCAATCGTGCCTACGCCATCCTGCTAGAATACGACCGCCTCGACGGCACTCATGAGGTCGAAATGGTCGAGGACTTTACTGCCGTGATCTTTCAGCACGAAATCGACCACCTGCGCGGCATTCTCTTTATCGACCATCTGAAGCAGGAGATAGAGCAGGCGGGGGAGTAATGGGAAATTCGTGATTCGTAATTTGACATCAAACTCAGGATAAGGCCACTGAATAGGATTAGTATAGATATCGTTGTTATCATTTCGTGATTGAAGCTAACATTAGGATTTACAACCGTCGTTGCGGCGGGTATGGCGAATGTAAATCCAGTTAAACGAAGCCGCCTGTGGCGGTAGCCTCCTTAGGGATGGAGGTTGCCTGGCTGTTGGTATTCAGCCTAGCCGGCAGGTCGCTCCGATCTTGAGGGTAAGATAACGCCTCAATGGGAGATTTGCCAGATTAGAGGTAGAAATGTGTAAAGGCCAGTGACTTGGAGACGCATCTGTTGCTCTCCCCACCACTATAGATTCCCCGTTTCCAAACGGATCGGCCAGCGCTTCACGCCCCGCTCTGCCACCCCAATCACGAGTTCCGAATTACGAATCACCAATCCCCAATCCCCTCTCCCCACTGCCCCGGCGTCACCCCAAACTGCGCTTTGAAAGCCCGCCCAAAGTTGGTGGGGTCGCCGAAGCCCAGGTCGTAGGCGATCTCCGAGACGGTACCCGCCTGCTGCTGCAAGAGGTCGGCGGCGCGTTGCAGGCGCATGGAGCGGATCAGCTTGCCCGCCGATTGGCCTACCAGCGCCTTGAGCTTGCGGTTGAGGTGGGTGACGCTCATGCCCACGGCTTTGGCCAGGGGCTCGACGCCAAACTGCGCATCGCCCAGGTGGGCCTCGATGGTGGCCGTAACCGTCTGCAAAAACTGCTGATCCATGGGCACGGCACTCACCTCCTCGGGCTTGATGGTGAGCGCCTTGGCAAATTTCTGACGCAGCAGTTGGCGCTGCTCGATCAGGTTGGCGATGCGCACCCGCAGTTCGCGGGCGTTGAAGGGCTTGGTGAGGTAGGCATCCACCCCCGTTTCCAGCCCGGTGATGCGGCTTTCCTGCGAAGCCTTAGCGGTGAGCAGAATAAGGGGAATGTGGCTGCTGCGAGCATCGGCGCGGATAGCCCGCGCTAATTCGAAGCCATCCATTTTGGGCATCATCACGTCGCTGATGATCAGATCGGGCTGCTCAGCCTGGGCCTGCGCCAGGCCCGCCTGTCCGTCTGCGGCTTCGAGCACCTGATAGCCCAACCCCAGCAACTCCTGGCGCAAATAGCTGCGCACGTCAGGGTTGTCTTCTACGATGAGGATGCGAGATTGGGAATTCGAAATGTGAATTTCGGCATTCGTAAGGGAAGATTGACGAGCAACCGGCCAGGCTACCGATGCAGGCAGCGGCTCTAGTTGTGGCTCGTAGGGGGGGGTGAGCTCGGCGGCAACGCCGGCGCTGAGGGGCAGGTTGACCCAAAACTCGCTGCCCTGGCCGACTTGGCTGCGTAGCTCGATCTGGCCTCGGTGTAGTTCCACCAGCTCCTTGGCCAGGGCCAGCCCGATGCCCGTACCGGGCGCGGGCTGATTGGCCCCGCCCTGAGCCTGATAAAAGCGGTCGAAAACCTGCCCTTGCTGTTCCGCTGAGATGCCCACCCCGGTGTCGAGCACGCCCACGTGTACGCGGTGGGCCATCATCTGTAGCTTCACGGTGATGCTACCACCTTCGGGGGTAAACTTCACCGCATTGCTCAGCAAGTTGAAGAAGACCCGCTCTAGCTTTGCAGGATCGGCCACCATCAGCAGGCTGTCTTCCTGACTTTGGAAGATGAGCTGCTGCCGCTTCTGGTCGGCCAGCGATTCGAAGGAGAAGAGCAGGTTTTTCAGAAAAGGCAGCAGGTCGAAGGTCTGCAAGGCCAGCTCCATGCGGCCCGATTCGAGCTTGCTCAGGTCGAGCACCTGGTTGACCAGTTCCAGCAGGCGGCGACCGTTGCGATCGACCATGTCAAACTTGGCATCGAGGCGGGGGTCGTCGATGTCAGCTTGCAGGGATTGGTTTTGGCCCAAGATGAGGGTGAGCGGGGTGCGAAATTCGTGCGAGAGGTTGGCGAAGAATTGGGACTTGAGCCGGTCGAGCTCGGTCAGTTGCTCCTTGCGCTCGCGCTCGCGGGCCAACTCCAGCTCGCGGGCGCGGCTGCGCTGCTGCTGCCGGTAGCGAAAGTAGAGAAAACCCAAGGCCCCCAGCAGCAGCACGATGGTCGCGCCGAGCAGCAACAGGTTGCGCTGATTGAGCTGGCTTTGGTAGGCCAGCTCGGTGCGGGTTTGCTGCTGCACGAACGTGAGGGAGTCCTGCAGGGCTTGCTGCTGGTATTCGAACTGATACTCCTGCCGCAAGACGGCGCGCTGGGCTTCGTCGCTTTGCAGGCTGTCGGTCATTGCGAAGTACAATTCGTGCATGGCCAGCGCCTGAGGCAGTTGATTCAGCGCCTTATGCGAGCGATAGAGCACATAGGACGAGCGAGAGATTTGCTCCGTAAAGCCAATGTCTTGGTTGACGGTGAGGGCTTGTTGCGCCAGCTCGATGGCGCTCCTGTACTGCCCGGCCTCCACGGCAATGGTGGCCAAGCCATTTTGCGCATAAGCCACACCCGCCAGGTCGCCAATACGGGTCTTGATCGCGAGACTTTCCTCGTAATAGGGACGAGCCCGCTCAGGCTGCTGCTGTTCGATGTACGCAAAGCCGATTCCCGACAAGCCATTTGACAGATAATACAAATCGCCACTGGCTCGACACACCGCTACCCCTTCTTCGAAGTAGGCCAAGGCCTGCTCGGGCTGACCTTGCTCCTGGCTGGCGATGCCTAGGTTGATCAGCCCTGATCCGATCCCAGCCGAGTCACGGAGGCGACGGGCTAGCGCGAGGCCTTCTTCGAAATAGTGGGCAGCTTGCTGATAATCCCCTTGAATGCTGTGAAGAATGCCGAGATTACTCAGGGCGGCTTCCTCGACACTTTGCTTTTTCGCTTGCCTCGCCATCTGCAATCCTTGCAAGTAGGCTTGGGTGGCTTCGAGGTAGTTGCCCTGCTTGGCATGGGTGCGCCCCATGTTGACGGCAGAACCCGCCATGCGAAAGGTATCCCGTTGGGCGCGATGCAGACGAAAACTCTGCTCGAACTGCTCGCGGGCAGTGGTTAATCGCCCTCGATCTTCGAGGCCAAAGCCCAGGCCAGTCAGGGCTCGCGCCCAGGAGGCGGAGTCCGGGATGGTCGGGGCCAGCTCTATGACTTGGGCGAACAAGGCTTGCGCCTCTGCGTTGCGATAGGTCTGTTGCAAGCTCCACGCCTGCGCCACCAGCACCTTAATCTTCCAACCTGGATCAACTTGGCGCTGCGCCAAAGCCAAAGCTTCTGCGCCGATGCGTCTGGCCGAAGCAGTGTCCGCCTCCCCGTCGAGCAGGGAAATGGCCGCCTTCAGGCGCGTAGTATCAGGCTGAGACACATCTTGCCAGGCGTTTCGCAAGGAATCAAGCTTCGTCTGCCCCCATACCAGGCCCGAGAGGAGAAGCCATGTA
>CAYVAP010000491.1:0-4333 GCA_964449365.1 uncultured Bacteroidia bacterium | reverse complement strand
GGTGGATAGCAATAAGGATACCGCCTACCTACCATTGGCCCTGTCCAATCCTGCCGGTCCGATCATTTTACTCAATGGCATCACGGCTTTGGTCTGCGCGGGAGATAGCACGGGCCAGATCGACGTCTCCGGCAGCGGCGGCTTAGGGGGGCCCTACCTCTTTGCCCTAGGCGATGGCCCTCTGCAGACCAGCGGCAGCTTTGCCAACCTCAGCGCGGGCACCTATTTCGTGCAAATTCGCGATGGGGCCGCATGTCGGCGCTATCAAGCCTTTACCCTCACCGAGCCCAGCCCGGTGCTACTGAGCCTCGGCGGCCTCACTGAGGTAGACTGCTTCGGTGGCACCAATGCCTTCGTCAGCCTCAATGCCAGCGGCGGGCAAGCCGGAGGGTATCAATTTTCGCTCGATGGGGTAAATTTTCAGAGCAACGGCACCTTTACCGGGCTAGGGGCAGGCAGCTATCCAGCCTTGGTCGAAGACGCCGACGGCTGCCGAGACTCGCTCAGCTTCACCTTGACCCAACCGCCCTTGCTCACCCTGACGGTGGACAGCAGCCTGGGGCTTCTCTGCCACGGCGATAGCCTGGGCTTCATCCAAGCCTCGGCCAATGGCGGAACCACCCCTTACAGCTTTGCGGTGGATGGCGTCAATTTTGGGAGCAGCCACCAATTCGACAGCCTGCCCGCCGCCACTTATCCGCTGAGCGTACAAGATGCGAATGGCTGCCTCACTCAGCAGCCCGTTACCCTGACCCAACCTGCGCCACTACAATTCACCTCCCCCACCCTTTCGCCGCCGCTCTGTGCGGGCGACAGCAACGGCAGCATCAGCCTCGCGCCTCAGGGTGGCACCGCGCCCTACGCGCTCAGTTCGCCCCTGGGCCAGTTCAGCGGCAATCAGCTCTCCCAGCTACAGCTACCTGGGGGCGATATTCCCCTCCTGCTGAGCGACGCCAACGGCTGCACCCTGGCTGACACCTTTTTCCTGAGTGAACCTCCACCCATTAGCCTACAAGTCAGCGGCGAGGATCCGAGTTGCTTCGGGCTCAGCGATGGCAGCGTACAAGCCAGCCTCAGTGGCGGAACAGGGTCGCTCAGTTTGGCTTGGAACCAAACCCCAAGCCTCAATGCTCCAAGCCTGAACAACCTCCCGGCGGGGCTGTACCAGGTGGTGGTAAGCGATAGCCTGGGCTGTGGCGCTAGCGATAGCGTAAGGTTGCAGCCACCCGATCCGCTGGGCTTGAGTGCCGAGGTGGGCAACGATAGCTGTTCGCAGCAACGTGGCTCGATCACCCTACGGACCAGTGGCGGCACCTCGCCCCTGAGCTTTGCCATCGATGGCAGCCCACTCCCCGACTCGACCCTCGCTGAGCTGGGAGTCGGCAGCTACCAAGCGATTGCGGTGGATGCCCAGGGGTGCAGCGATACGTTGATCATCAACCTGGGAGATCAGGCTCCGCCTACCCTGGCGCTGGATAGTTTGCGGCCTGTCTCCTGTGCAGGCCGTGCCGATGGATACCTGGCGGTGCAATCCAGTCGTGGCCGCGGAACGTATCACTACTTCTGGCCCGCCCTGGGGGTAAATGATCCTGCCTTGCCCAATCGATCGGCCGGAAGCTATCGCGCCATCGTGTACGATGGGCTGTGCAGCGATACCCTGCTGATGAATCTGACTGCCCCCGATAGCCTGGTCATCGCCATCGACAGTCAGCGCCCCCCTGCTTGCAATAGCGAGCCTACGGGCTATATCGCCCTGGGGGTCGAGGGCGGCGAGGCACCCTATCAGTATCAATGGTCTCACGATCCTGGGGTCGCTGACAATATCGCCGAGCAACTGCCCAGCGGCGATTACTCGGTGCGCATCAGCGATGCCCGAGGCTGTCAAGACAGCCTTTGGGTCAGGCTGGTCAATCCCCTGGCACTGCGCATGAGCCTGGAGGCGGTCAATGTTCGCTGCGCCGGGGAAAATAATGGTCAACTGACCGCTCTGGTGGGAGGTGGTATTCCGCCGTATCAGTATCAGTGGAATATCGGCGCAGATACCGCTCGCCTCACGGGTCTGGCCCCAGGCTGGTACGAGGTTGCGGTTACGGATCAGAGCGGTTGTACTTTGCGCGATTCGGCTCCAGTCGCGGAACCTGCTCCTCTGGCCATAGCGGTACAGACCGATCCGGCCTCGTGTGCTGATAGTGCCACCGGGCGAGCGGTGGTAGCAGTCAGCGGTGGCAATATCCCCTACCAGTACTATTGGAGCAATGGTGGGCGCGACTCGGTAGCCGAGGGGTTGAGGCCGGGGATCTATCTGTTGCAGGTGCAGGATCGGCGGCAATGTCTACTCGATACCTTGATCGAAATTACGAGCCCAGACTCGCTGCGCATCGAGGTGGTGGAAGTGCAGCCTTCGACCTGCACGCGCCTCAACGGCCAAATCGAGGTGCAAGCCACGGGCGGCACTCCCGTCTATTCGTACCAATGGGATACGCCCCTCTCACAAACGGGTCCCACTGCGCGCGAGTTGCTGGGGGCGGTTGCTGGTCGACCTTACGAGGTGCTGGTAACGGATGCGGCAGGCTGTCAGCGACGCAAGCGTATTGACTTGCCAGATCGCCCGGCGGCTCAGGCGCGCATCGAGCCGTACTTTCCCCCTGATGGTACCTTGTTGCTCTCGGAGGCAGCGCTGTACGTCAGCAATCAGTCGGAAGCGGCCTCCTATCGCTGGCGGGTCAACGATAGCACCGTGGCGGTGGCGGGCGATCTGAGCTACACGGCCACTGAGCCAGGCGAATATCGCATTCAACTGGTGGCTTATGATGCCTATTTTGCTTGCCCCGATACCGCCGAGGTGCGAGTAACGGTGGTGGACGATGGCCTGCTGTGGGTACCCAATGCGTTTACCCCCAACGGCGATGGCCAAAATGATCACTTCGTGATTCGTGGCGCTGGCATCGTGGATTTTCAATTGACCATCTTCGATCGTTGGGGCAAAGAGCTGCGGCGGATCGGTCGCATCGACCGTAGCTGGGATGGGTGCACCGTGAGCGGAACTGCCGTGCCGGAGGGGGCTTATGCCTATGCCTTACAGGTGAGGCTAAATAACGGACTGATCCTGACTAAGCGGGGGCAGGTGATGGTGATTCGGTAACAGTGAGCAGTGAACAGTGATCGAGGTGATCGGGGTGATCTCGGTGATCTCGGTGATCGAGAGTCTGGGGCACCATGTGAAAGGGGCGTAGGGGTGAAAGGTGACCTGGGGTTGTGCTCCGGTGAAGATCTCTGCGCCACGCTGGGGGGATGGGGGCAGGGCTTCGGCACAGGCCGACCCCTCTATATGTTGTCTCACTCAGGGGGTTGCACCTGCTGGGCACTCCTACGAACGCTCAACTGTGCCCTACGAACTTTCCACGGTCGCCTACTTCACCTTGACGCGGCTGCCGTTGTCGATCATGTTGAGGAAGTAGTCAAACTCTTTGATCATGGACTTCATGTCGAGTTGCACGTCGGTTTCTTCTTCGGCGAGGATGACGCCTTGGTTGATCATGAGTTCGTAGCAGCTTTCGAGGCCCTCGCGATGAACGCCGGTGCGGGTTTTGGCGCGGGCCATGCTACAGAGATATTTGGAGGCCATGCGGGGCGAGCGGTCAAAATCCATGAGAATGTCCATCTCATGCTTACGCACCTCGCTTTCGATGGTGGGAGTGGGATAGTCGAGCCAGTTGACCTTGGCGGGGCCGATGAGGATGTTGTCGACGAGCTTTTCGAAGTGCGAGTCTCTCTTTTTGTCGGTAGTCAACTCGATGACCAAAACCCGCTTGCCGCGTTTTTTGATGGCCTCGATGTACTGTGCGATGAGCTTGAGGTCTTCGGGGCTAGAGTCGTCGAGGTTGACGATCATACCAATCAAATGGGCGCTTTCGATATCGATGAAGTCGCGACCGTATTCTTTGGTGCGGTCGAGGCTGCGAATGCGCCGTTTGCTAAATTTGTCCTTCAGGTCGTTGATCCACTCCATTCGATCAGATTCAGAAAGTCCTGTTCAGAAAGAACCGTGATGCCCAGCTTTTCGGCTTTGGTGAGCTTGGAGGGGCCGGCGTTTTCTCCAGCCAGCAAGTAGCTGGTTTTGCTAGAAAGTGAGCTCTTGACCTCTCCGCCATTGGCTTCGATCAACTGCTTCATTTCATCCCGACTCACGGCCGAAAATACCCCTGAAATTACGAAACTTTTTCCGGTTAAACGGTTTGAGCCCCGGCTTTTTTCTTTCACCTCTAGCTGAACCCCGGCGGCCTTGAGGCGCTCGATCTGCTGCTGATTGGTACCAAGGCTGAAAAATTCTTGC
>CAYVAP010000490.1:3157-4339 GCA_964449365.1 uncultured Bacteroidia bacterium | reverse complement strand
CTAAACATCTAAACACATGCAAGAAGCATACATCGTAGCCGGCAAACGCTCCGCCGTTGGCAAAGCCAACCGCGGCGGCTTCAAAAACCACCGCTCAGACGACCTGGGCGCAGCAGTGATCAAAAACCTCGTGGCCTCAGTGCCCGAGCTCGACCCCACCCGGGTCGATGACCTGATCGTGGGCTGTGCCGTGCCCGAAGCCGAGCAAGGCATGCAGATCGGGCGCATGCTGGCCCTGATGGCCCTGCCCCAAAACGTCTCGGGCATGACCGTCAACCGCTATTGCGGCTCGGGCCTGGAGACCATCGCCCTGGGCGTGGCCAAGATCAAAAGCGGCATGGCCGACTGCATCATCGCCGGAGGCGTGGAAAGCATGTCCCTGGTGCCTATGATGGGCCACAAGGTCGCGCTCAACTACCAGGTGGCCAATGAGCATCCCGACTGGTACCTGAGCATGGGCCTCACCGCCGAAGAGGTGGCCACCGATTACCAGATCAGCCGCGAGGACATGGACGAATTTGCCTACCACTCGCACCAGAAAGCCATCCAGGCCATCGAGGCAGGCTACTTCAACGACCAGGTCGTGCCCGTGGAGGTGGAGGAACGCTACCTCGACGAAAATGGCAAGCGCGCTACCAAGACCTACACCGTGAGCATGGACGAAGGGCCCCGCAAGGACACCAGCCTGGAAGCCCTGGCCAAGCTACGCCCGGCCTTCCGCAACCACGGCAGCGTAACCGCCGGCAACAGCTCGCAGACCTCCGACGGAGCCGCCTTCGTGATGATCATGTCCGAAGCCATGGTCAAAGAGCTGAACCTCACCCCTATCGCCCGGCTGGTGGGCTACGCCACCGAGGGCATCGATCCCCGCATCATGGGCATGGGGCCTATCAAAGCTGTGCCCAAAGTGCTAAAACAAACCGGCATGAAACTCAACGACATCGACGTGATCGAGCTAAACGAGGCCTTCGCTGCCCAATCCCTCGGCGTGATCCGCGAGCTGGACCTCGACCCAGCCAAGGTCAACCCCAACGGCGGGGCCATTGCCCTGGGCCACCCCCTCGGCTGCACCGGCGGCAAGCTCTCGGTGCAGGTCTTCAACGAACTGACCCGCACCAACGGCAAATACGGCATGGTTACCGCCTGTGTAGGCGGCGGACAAGGCGTGGCCGGGGTGTATGA
>CAYVAP010000490.1:0-3057 GCA_964449365.1 uncultured Bacteroidia bacterium | reverse complement strand
AGGTTGCTCAAAGCAATACGAACCTTTCTTAGTAAAAGTAGCTCTCTTTTAACTCGAAACCTTCCACTTTTCACTCGAAACTTTTCACTCGAAGCTCCCCACTTTTCACTCAAAACCTTTCACTTTTCACTCGAAACTTTTAACTCGAAACTTCTGCCCTACGCTATGCGTGGGGCGGTTTTCGTTTTTGGTTTTTCAGCAGACCTTCATCCTCAACAGAGACGTGGTTGGGCAAGTACCCGTCAGGCTGGAGGGCCTGGCCTTGCTGCTGGGCCAGTGGGGCGGGCAGCATCGTCATCGCCTGGCTAGACGGGCAGGATCAATGGATCCCGCAAGCGGCTTGAGCCCGGCATTATACCGTGGGCATATTGATAGCCACCACTTGCTTGACTTCGGGGGCCACCCGCATGATGACCTGCTCGATGCCGGCCTTCATGGTCATCACGCTCATAGCGCAGGATTCGCAGTTGCCGAGTAGCTCCAGCTCGACCACGCCATCTTCGCGGATTTGGTGGATACGTACGTCGCCACCATCCGAATGCAGGTAATCGCGGATGGAATCTAGGGCCTGGTCAATGCGGTCTTTTAGCTCGGTGTTGGGCATAAGGGGGATAATTCGAAATTGAAAATTCGGGATTCGTAATACTTGGATGCTGCCATCACCACCTCACCTAATCGAAAAGCAGTGGGCCTTCTTTCTGCTAACTTGATATCGTTTTACTCATACCGTATACCTAGGCTGTATACCGCCTGACTAGTGCTTCGCATTCGAAATTCGTAATTAAAAGTGCTTTTGGTCAATGTTTTATGCGAATTTCGAATGGTTAATTACTTAATTCCGAAGGCGCTAGTCATTAGTTTCGCGGTTGAAAGTTGCTCAGGCTGCGCAGAGCCGATCAGGGCTATTTGCCTAGAATTAACGGCACACCTTAGCTTGGGTAAGGGATGAGTATCACTCAAAATATCTCCCTGAAGCTCATAAGAGGTAAATTTTTCGGGTCGAAACTAATGACTGGTGCTCAGCAGAGTGGAAAGGTGAAAAGTTCCATTCATGCTTTTCAAGGAACGCCGAGAAAACAAAACACGGGAGCTTGCGCAGAGATTTGGTGTGAAGTTAAGGGATGAAAGCCGAGCGTAGCGGGCTATGCGAGGTTTTTTCTCCACGCGAGGTTGGGATAAGGGACCCTAACTGTCGCCAAAGATTCGTGCAAAAGATCAAGTAAGCATGTAGGGTTATGTTTGAAGCGTTCCTAAGCCCTACCGGGAAGTTTTCACTTATAAACCTTTAGCTTTCAATTGGCTCCACTAGGAAGCACTCATCTCCACCTTGGAGGTGGGCGGCTGCATGGAGTTGCGAATGGCGATCTGTTGAGCCAGGGTCTGGCCCAGGGTATAAAATGATTCGCTCAGCACATTGTCGGCCTGCACTGATTCGGGGCTGCCCTGATCTGAGCGCTCGGCAAACCCTTCGCGCAGGGGAATCTGCCCCAGCAGGGGCGCTCCGATGGCTTCGGCCAGCTTTTGGCCGCCACCTTGACCGAAGAGAAAATATTGCTTGTCAGGCTGATCGTCGGGCACGAAGTAGGCCATGTTTTCGATCACACCGAGAATAGGTACTTGTATCTGTGGCAGCTTGAACATATCCGCGCCCTTGGCGGCATCGGATACAGCGACCTTTTGCGGGGTAGTTACCACCACTGCGCCCGTTACAGGCAGGGCTTGCACCAAGGTTAAGTGCAAATCACCCGTGCCGGGCGGCAGGTCCACCAGCAGATAGTCGATTTCGCCCCAGTGGGTGTCAAAGATGAGCTGACGCAGGGCCTTGCTGGCCATGGGGCCGCGCCATACCACCGCCTGATCGGGTCGTACCAGCACCCCGATGGACATCAGCTTGACGCCGTGCCGCTCGAAGGGCACCAACATGTCTTTTTCGCCTACTTTCTCCAGCACGGGCCGCTCATGCTCGAAGCCAAACATGATGGGCATGCTCGGGCCATAGATATCGGCGTCGACCAGACCTACCTTGGCTCCGGTACGCGCCAATGACACCGCAAGGTTGGCCGCTACCGTGGATTTTCCTACCCCTCCTTTGCCGGAGGAGATCGGAATCAGGCTGCGCACGTTGGGCAGCACCTGATTGTTCATATCGGCCAGCACCCGCGCAGTCATGTTGATCTTGACTTCGGCCTCCTTGTCAACCATCATCTTGATGGCGTTGACGCAGGCGTTGTGGATGGCATCCTTCATGGGACAAGCCGGGGTGGTCAGCTCCACGGTGAAGGAAACTTCTTTGCCCTCGATCTTGACGTCCTTGATCATGTTGAGGGTAACGAGATCCTTTTTTAGGTCGGGATCGTCGACGTGGCTCAGAGCCGCGAGGACTTGCTTTTCGGTGATGCCGTTATCTTTTTTCCCAAACATAGGGGAGGAGGTTCTAGATGAAGGTAGGGAAAGTAGCTTTCCCTGATTTTCTTCACAAAACTAGCAAAAATACCGGAGGAAAGATAGTCAATTTGGACTGGGCCTAAATGAACGATTGTGGGATAGAATGGTTTGCGGGGGAACTGGCCCACACCTCTCACGAGCTACGCACCCCGCTCAATGGTATCATCGGCATCGCCCAGGGCGTGATGAGCAGGAGCCAGAAACTAGAACCCGCCAAGCGGCAACGCAACCTCGGCATGGTGGTAGCCTCCGGCAAACGCCTGACTTCGCTGGTCAACGACCTGCTCGACTTCTCGCGCATGCGCCATGTCAACCTCAAGCTTCAGCCCAAGTCCACCGACCTGCGTACCCTCACCGATGTGATTTTAGGGCCTGCACCTGGGGTCGCTGATCATGGGCATCATCGGTGACGAGCGACGCCGCTACCATCTCCGATACCGTCGACACCGCCGCCCGCATGGGAAGCCTCACCAAGGAGCTGGGAGCCAACATTCTGCTCAGCGAGGAAGCACGCCGACAACTCGACGCTTCCAGCCAATATCAACTGCGCTACCTGGGGCTAGTGCTCTGTCAAGTTGAAAATGATGGGTAAGCGGTCGCAGATTTTTTCGC
>CAYVAP010000489.1:829-4350 GCA_964449365.1 uncultured Bacteroidia bacterium | reverse complement strand
AACTGATACCCTGACTTGCACCCAAACAAGCCTGCAAATTGACGCGGCAGGCTCCCCTGCCCGATGAGATGCCGCACGGCCTGATAGCTGGCTTCCTGATTGGCATTGACCACCTTATTGACGTTGAGGGTGGTCAGGATGCGATCAAACATGACCACGGGCAGCCCATCGTTGAGGGCCTCCTGATAGATGCGCTCATCGATCGGATCAGACGCGCGCGAGACCAGGATGCCGGCCACCTTCTGGGCGCGCAGGGTGCGAATGGCCTCGACCTCTTCGGCTACGTGGTCATTCGACTGGCAAATCAGCAACTGATAGCCGCGCTGCCGCGCTACCGATTCTACCCCATGAATGATATTGGCAAAAAACACCCGATTGATCAGTGGCACCAGCAAGCCAATGGTGTGGCTCTTGCCTTCGCGTAGTTGCCGGGCAATGGAGTTGGGGTAATAGCCCAATTCGGCAGCCTTGGCGCGTACCAGAGCTTTGGTCTGATCGCTGATCAGGGGGCTATCGTTGAGCGCACGCGACACCGTCGAGCTATTGGTGTCGAGGGCTCGGGCGATGTCTTTGATGGTAACGCGTTTGGCCATATTAGAAAGTAAAGATAGCCGCTGGGCGCGGCCACTGAGTGAGCCAAGAGGAACGAAAGGTAAATGCTGTACCTGACCACATTATTCCCTTATACCCCCATTCCCTTGACCGTTCATATCGGTGAGTTAGGGGAGAAAGGCGATCCGCAGCACGGCGCAAAGGGAAAACGCCACCCAAGGCAGCACACAAAGATACACCGCTGGGCCAAAGCAGGCAAAAACCCACCTGGAGCGTTTGCAAATCAAGACCTCAGGAAAATTACAACCTTCATGCACACGTTTGCAAAAAATCTCTATCTTTGACCAGAGGTATACAGGCGGGAGGTCCTCGCCTCTACATTCCTCGGCCAGTCGAATGTCTCTTTCCGAATCCTACCCCCATGCAAATTGAAGATCGCTGCGCTGCGAGAGGTGAGAGGCGAGAGATGAGATCGCTGCGCTGTGAGAGGTGAGAGGTGAGAAGCGAGATCGCTGCGCTGCGAGAGGTGAGAGGCGAGAGGTGAGATCGCTGCGCTGTGAGGGGTGAGAGGCGAGAGGTGAAATCGCTGCGCTGTGAGAGGTGAGAGGCGAGACCACGACACAAGATCGCCCCAATTACAAACCGCCTTCGGTTCTGACTTCTGACAGGCGCAGCCGATCTGACCTCTGACTTCTTTCCCCACCCCTAAGCCTCCCTCTCTATGCAACTCTTCGACCTCTCTGGCAAAGTCGCCCTTATCACCGGTGCTACCCACCGGCTGGGCATGGCCATGGGCCTGGGGGAGGCGGGGGCCAGGCTCGTCATCAACGGGCACACGCCCGCAAAAATGGATAAAGCCCTGGCTACCTACCGCGAGGCAGGGCTGGAAGCACAGGGCTGCCTCTTCGACGTCACCGATGAGGCCGCCGTGCAATCGTCCCTGGCCCAAATCGAAGCACAGGAGGTTATTTCTTTCGCGTTACTTATCTCAAAGAAGAAATGGTGGCGATCAGCTCACCCCTTACCATCACCTGGAACTAATCACTCACAGCATGGAATCTAACTTTTTTGATGTGCAGGGCAAAGTAGTCATCGTTACGGGCGGCGCAGGTGTGCTAGGCGGTAGCATGGCTAAACACCTGCTCGGGCAGGGGGCCAAGGTGGTCATCCTCAGTCGTAAGCAGGCGAGTATCGATGAGGCGCTGTCTCAATTGCAGCGCATCGGGGCTGAAGTCATGGGCCTGGCCTGCGATGTGCTGAAGCAGGCTGAGGTAGAGCAGGCCAAAGATCAGATCCTCGCTCGATTTGGTCGCATCGATGGCTTGATCAACGCTGCGGGTGGGAATATGCCCGGCGCAACCATTGGAGAAAATCAGACCTTTTTCGAGCTGGATCTGGCAGACTTCAGAAAAGTGGCCGAGCTAAACCTGGATGGCTCCGTCATCCCGTGCATGGTGTTTGGCAAGGTGATGGCCGAGCAAGGCAGCGGCAGCATCATCAACATCTCTTCGATGGCTTCAGACCGGGCCATCACCCGGGTGGTGGGCTATTCCAGTGCCAAGGCGGCCATCGACATTTTCACCAAATGGCTGGCCACGGAGTTTGCTCGGAAGTTTGAGGGAAAGATCCGGGTCAATGCCATTGCCCCCGGTTTTTTTATTGGCAAGCAGAACCGTCGGCTGCTGCTCAATGAGGACGGTTCGCTCACCGAGCGAGGCAACCTCATCGTCCGCAACACCCCCATGCAGCGCTTTGGCGAGCCTCGGGAGTTGAATGGTGCCGCCCAATTCTTCCTGAGTGAAGCGTCGACCTTTGTCACTGGCATCGTGATGCCGGTCGACGGAGGCTTTAGCGCCTTCAGTGGCGTGTGAGGACAGGAAAATAAGAGCCCCTCGATTTAACGCACATCGCTTAACCTCGATATGAAGTATTCCTATCACATTTTGACCTGGCTGCTGGGCCTTTGGCTGCTCTTGGGTGGCTGCGAAACGCTGCGCGGCCCCAAGTCTCTGAAGCTAGGGCACGGCCTGAACGTAGATCATCCGGTGCATCAGGGCATGGTCTATATGGCCCAGCGATTAGCTCAAAAATCCAACGGCCAACTGCTCTTGGAAATCTACCCTAGCTCCCAATTGGGCAGTGAGCGGCAGTGCCTGGAACTGTTGCAGATTGGCAGCCTGGCCATGACCAAGGTCTCGGTTTCGGTCATGGAAAACTTTTCGCCTAAGGTGCAGGTGGTGGGCTTGCCCTATATATTCCGCGACCGGCAGCATGTTTACCAAACGTTGGATGGCCCCATCGGCAAAGAATTGCTGGCCCAAGGGGAAACCTACTGGCTGCATGGCTTGGCTTACTTCGACGCGGGCTATCGCTCGTTTTATACCAAAGAGCGCCCCGTACACACCCCTGCGGACCTGGAGGGCCTCAAAATCCGGGTACAAGAAAGCGCGGTGGCCATGGCGCTGGTGCGTCAGCTCGGCGGTGCGCCGACGCCCACTGCATCGTGCGAGATCTACACCGCCCTGCAGCAGGGGGTGGTGGATGGAGCAGAAAACACCCTGCCGAGCTTTCATACCTCGCGACACTATGAGATCTGTAAATACTACTCGCTCAATGAGCACACGGCTGTGCCCGACATCCTGGTCATCGGGAAGGTTGCCTGGGAGAGCCTGAGCGAGCAAGAGCAAACCTGGCTAGCAGAAGCTGCTTACGAAGCCACGCTCGAACAGCGCAAGCTGTGGCAAAAAGCCGAGCAAGTGGCGCTGGCAGCCGTGCAGGCCGCAGGCGTAGAAATTATTCGCCCCGAAAAGGCAGGCTTTGAACAAGAAACCCGGGCCATGCTGGAGGCCTACCGCAGCCAACCGGAATTATACGACCTCATTCAGCGTATCCAGGCTGTGGGGCAGGAATAAGATTTTGCCAGGATGAGTACGAACTTTTCTCCCATGCAAGCTAAAGCTACTATCGAC
>CAYVAP010000489.1:0-819 GCA_964449365.1 uncultured Bacteroidia bacterium | reverse complement strand
CTTTTTGGGCCGTATCCTGATGGGCCTGCTAGCCCTCATGACGCTGGATGTGCTGTGGGGCGTTTTTACGCGCTACGCGATGGGGAGCCAAGCGAGCTGGACCGAAGAGCTAGCTCGCTTTCTGCTGATCTGGATCGGCACCCTGGGGGCGGCTTATGCCGCTGGACAAAAGATGCACCTAGCCATCGACTTGCTCAACCCCAAGCTCGGAGCCCGCCCCGCTCGCATCCTTCAACTAGTGATCGCTAGCCTGATCATCTTTTTCGCTGGTACCGTGATGGTGATAGGCGGTCTGCGCTTGATCTACATCACCACCCATCTAGCCCAAACTTCCGCCGCGATGCAGGTCCCCATGGGCATCGTCTACGGCGTGATTCCGCTTAGTGGGCTGTTGGTGATTTATTACGAATGGGCAGGGCTGAGGCCCATTTCCCCCACGCACGCTCCTCCTCAATGACTCCCTCGCATGGAAATCCTGATCCTCGTCATTTCTTTTGTTTTGTTGCTCGCCATCGGGGTGCCCGTAGGCTGGAGCATCGGCCTGAGCAGCTTGCTGACTATGCTGGTGAGCATCCCCTCGCTGGCAGCCATGACCACTGTGGCGCAGCGCATGGCCACTGGGCTGGATAGCTTTGCCCTACTCGCTATTCCCTTTTTCGTCTTGGCAGGCCAAATCATGAGCCGAGGGGGGATCGCGCAGCGGCTGGTGAATTTTGCCCGCACCCTGGTCGGCGCGTTGCCGGGGGGCCTGGCCCACGTCAATATCATTGCTGCGATGCTCTTTGGGGCCATCGCTGGCTCAGCGGCAGCGGCGGCCTC
>CAYVAP010000488.1:0-4351 GCA_964449365.1 uncultured Bacteroidia bacterium | reverse complement strand
CGGGGATGTGCTTTCGGCAAGCTAACAAGCAACTCTACGCAATGCCTGGCGTCCCCTTCGAGATGCTGACCATTCTGGGCGAAGAGATCATTCCGCGCCTCAAACAAGCCTTTCCCGCCGAGGCCATCGCCACGCAGTTTTTGCGCATCCACGGCGTGGGGGAGTCCGATGTGGCCTTGCGCATGGAGCCCATCGAGGGCGCATTGCCCCCGGAGGTGTCGCTGGCATACCTCCCCCGCGTCGATGGCATCTGGCTGGAAATCTCAGCGCGCCTGCCCGCCGATCAGCAAGCTCGGGCCGATGCCGCCGTGGGGCAGGCCGCCGAGCGGATCTTTGCGCTTTTCCGCCAGGAAACTTACACCCGCGAGACCCTGCCACTGTCGCAGTTGGTGCAAAATGCTTACCGGGAAAAAAGCCTGACCCTGGCAGTAGCCGAAAGCCTCACGGGCGGGCAAGTCGCTGCCGCTCTGGTGTCAGTTTCGGGGGCATCCCATTTTTTCAAAGGCTCCATTACGGCTTATTTCACCCAGATCAAGACCGAGCTGCTGGGCGTCCCCCAAGCCTTGATCGACGCGCACGGCGTGGTCTCCGAGCCGGTCGCGCAGGCCATGGCCGAGGGGGTACGCGCGCGTTTCATGACGGACGTGGGGCTGGCCACCACGGGCCTGGCCGAAGCCGACGGGGATACGCCCCCTCAAGCCTGGATCGCTTACGCCGACCGTCAACGCGCCGAGGCGCGGCACCTCACCCTCATTTACGATCGCCCCAACAACCTCGAACGGGTCACCAATCAGGTCTTGATTTTCGCGCTGCAAAAAGTCCGTGAGCACTTTTGAGATAGCAGGGCTTTTGGGTACTTTTGAGATTGGAATGATTGGCTCCGAGTGCGTGGTCCTGAGCTCGAAGTTACTCGCCTGCATATAGGGGGCTTCGGCACACAGTGCCTTGTCAGCCCTTGATATTGGTTCTCCCATTTATATTGGCTCACTCAGTGGCGCCTCCCCAAAGCGGCTAATTTTATTGCGAACTGCAAACTGCAACCCCCAAACTACTTACCACGAACCACGAAATACTCCCTCCCATGGCCCAATACGAACTCACTATGCCCAAGATGGGCGAAAGCATCATCGAAGCGACCATCCTCAACTGGACCAAAGAGGTCGGTGATGCGATCGAAGCCGAAGAAACGGTCCTCGAAATTGCTACTGACAAGGTCGATTCGGAGGTGCCCTCTCCGGTAGAAGGCAAGCTGTTGGAAAAGCGCTTCAACGTGAACGACGTCGTACCGGTGGGGGAAGTCATCGCGATCATCGAGACGGAGGCCGCCGAGAGCGGCCATGGCACTGCGGAGCCTACGCCAGAGCCTGAGGCCGAACCTGTCGCTGCGGAAGTAGCCGAAACCGTGCCTTACCTTCCTCAGCGCGAGGCCACTGGGCAGGCAGCCCCCTCCAACCGCGACAGTGCGCGCTTTTATTCGCCCCTGGTGCTCAACATTGCTCGCAAAGAGGGCATCAGCATGAATGAGCTGGAGCAACTCGATGGCTCAGGCCGGGAAGGCCGCGTGACCAAGAAGGACGTGCTTGCCTATCTCAAGCAGCGTAGTACTCAGCCTGCTACCAGCCAGCCGGCGCAGCCCCGTGAGCAGGTGAGCATCCCGGCGGCGCAGCCTCAACCGCAGCCTCACCCCCAAGCTCCCCAATCTCAGCAGCCTGCCACTACTCTTGGCTACAACGGGCAGGCCGAGATCGTGGAGATGGATCGCATGCGCAAGCTCATCGCGCAAAACATGGTCGCTTCCCAACAGACCTCGGCTCACGTGACCTCCTTTGTAGAGGCCGACGTAACCCACATCGTGCAGTGGCGCAATCGAGTCAAGGGGGAGTTTGAGCAGCAGTATGGCGAAAAGCTCACCTTTACGCCCATTTTTCTCTGGGCGGTGGCCAAAGCTCTGCGCGAAATGCCTCTGGTCAATGCCTCGGTCGACGGCGACAAGATCCTCATCAAGAAGGAGATCAACCTTGGCGTAGCGGTGGCTCTGCCCACCGACAACCTGATCGTGCCTGTGATCCGCCACGCTGATCGCCTCAACCTCGCGGGTCTGGCCGCTGCGGTCAATGACCTGGCGCGCCGCGCTCGCGACAACAAGCTCAGGCCCGACGAACTGAAAGGCGGCACCTACACCGTCTCCAACGTCGGCACCTTTGGCAACGTGATGGGCACACCTATCATCATGCAGCCACAGGTAGCCATCCTGGCGACGGGAGCCATCCGTAAAATTCCCGCCGTGATCGAAACCCCCACCGGTGATCTCATTGGCATTCGGCAAAAGATGTTTCTCTCTCACAGCTATGACCACCGCATCATCGACGGTGCGCTGGGCGGTCGCTTCGTGAAGCGAGTCGGCGACTTGCTGGAAGGCTGGGAGCTGGAAGAGGAGCTATGATAGGGGTAAAAAATGGCTACTTTTTTTAGTTTATCTAAAAATAATTGCTATATTTTGGCCATGGTGCCACTTATTTAGCATGAAGCTATGTCTAGCCTTAGCCAACTACCCGAAGACTTCGTCCAATATGTGTGGAAGCATCTGGCTTTTGACCTGCGCGACTTGCGCTGCGTCGATGGCCGTCGTTTGCATCTGATCAAGCCTGGCCGCCTCAACCGCGATCAGGGGCCCGACTTCTGGCAGGCGCAGTTGCGTCTGGCTGGCGTGGCCTGGCACGGCCACGTGGAGATTCATCTCAGCAGTGATGACTGGTATCGCCATGGCCATCATCGCGATCCGCAGTACAACCCCACCGTCTTACACGTGGTGCTGCATAGCACGGGTCGCCCCATCTGTCGGCAGGATGGTACCCTGATCCCGGAGTTGTCTCTGCAAGGGCGCATTGCCCCCGAGTTGATGGCCCGTTTTCACCAGCTTCACCTGGCCGAGGCAGACATCGCCTGCGCGGGGCTGGTGGGAGATCTGCCCCGCCTGGAAAAGCTCAACTGGGTGGAGCGGCTGGGCATCGAGCGGATGGAGCAAAAGGCGCTGGCCATGACCCAGCGGCTGGAGCAAGGCGTACAGGACTGGAATCAGGTGCTTTGGGAAGAACTGCTGGCGATGATGGGCGGCCCTGTCAATCAGGCGGTATTTCGGCTGCTAGCCGAGCGGCTCCCCTGGCGCATCGTGCATCGCCATCGGGAGGAAGTGGTGCAGCTCGACGCGTTGCTGTTTGCCGCAGCAGGCATGCTGAGTGGCCCCGAGGGCGATGACCTTTACTTCGAAGCCCTGCGTGCAGAGTGGGCCTTTCTGCGGGCCAAGTACGACCTCGACGATGAGCCGCTCCCGATCCGCTTTCTGCGTATGCGACCTGCGGCCTTTCCCACCATCCGGCTGGCACAGATGGCGCGGTGGCTGCACCGCTGGCCCCAATGGCTGAGCCTGCTCGATCCGCAAGGTTGGCAAGCGTTTCAGGCCATGCCTGTGGGGGTCAGTGCCTATTGGTGCAGCCACTATCGCTGGGGCGAAGCCAGCAAGCCTGCTACCAAGCGCCTGGGAGCCAGCCAAAAGGCCGTACTCATCAGCAACGTGCTGATTCCGCTGGGCTTTCTCTACCAGCGGGCTCACGGGGAGACAGACCTCTACACCTGGATCGAAGATGGCCTCAGTGCCATGCCACCCGAGCACAATCGCCACACCCGCGCTTTTGCCGAGTTGGGATTTCCTAACGAGCATGCCCTGCACAGCCAAGGGTTGATCCAGTTGCGCAAGCACTATTGCCTCGAAAAGCATTGCCTGAGCTGTCGCTTGGGTCAATTGCTGCTGCGCGGCTCTGGATATAGCGATCGTGCCGAGGAGCCGGAGGCTGCCTACGGGTCAGGTATTTCGCAGCCGCGAACCGTTCAGCCGTTCGTTGTGGCTTGAGGGCGGCGCGAGCGGCGATGTTGACCGCTGAGGAAAATTGACTGCTTCGAACGGCGAAAGATTCCCTATTTGCGGGCCAATCTTGGCGCAATATGCTGTATAACACGCTGGAGTTCGGCGTATTTTACTTGATCATCTTTGCCTTGTACTGGGGGCCGTTTCGTCGTCACCTCAAGGCACAAAATCTTTTGCTGCTAGCCGGGAGCTATTTCTTTTACGGCTGGTGGGATTGGCGCTTCTTGGGGCTAGTGATTTTCAGCTCGCTGGTGGATTTTTTTACTGCCAATCAGATCCACCAAAGCCAGGAAAAGCGCCACAAGCAATGCTGGGTGGGCGTGAGCCTGGTAGTGAACCTGGGTTTGCTGGCTACTTTCAAGTACTTCGGCTTTTTCGTCGATAGCTTCATCCAGTTGTTTCGCTCGCTGGGCTACGTAATGGGTGACC